>NZ_AP026803.1:592500-892500 GCF_033096005.1 Lactobacillus xylocopicola
AAATTTATGATATAGTTATCTAGATAAATTTACTACATAAGGAGAAAATAATATGGGTTTTGATATCATGATGATTTGTTTAGTGGTTGGAATAATATGCTTAGTCTTGGTTTATAAGAAGAACTTCTCTAAAATAAGCAAAGATATTATTCTAGGCCTAGGCATCTTTTTCGTGGCCGTAGCAATTTTCCTGGCTACACCATGGGGTTCTGGTATTGCTCATCATGTCTATGATAGCTTGTACGCGCAAGGACTATTTAAGTAAACTGCTTAAATAAAAAATAAAACCATCTTAGAAGATATCTTCTAAGATGGTTTTTTTACTAACATACTTTAGCTGATTTTTTGTCAAGAATTAATCAACCGATTGCAAGGCTTCAAGCATGTTTAGATTTTTCAGCTGCTTGTTAACAATGAAGCCGAGAATCAAAGTAATGATGCCGATAACACCTAACGGCCACAAGAAACTTGAAGCTGACAGGGCCGGATTAAACATGACGTTGTCTGGCGGTACGACGTACAGGATATAGCGGTAGAGCAAGTCACCAGTTAAATAGCCAACTAGAATTCCCAGGCCAGTTAACAGGATGGTTTCGCGGTAGATGTACATTGTGACCTCACCATCGTAAAAACCTAGCACTTTTATAGTCGATAGTTCGCGGATTCGTTCGGCGATATTGATATTGGTTAGGTTGTAGAGAATGACAATTGCTAATAGGCCGGCAACGATAATCAAAACGACCATGATCATGTTGAGTGACTGAACCACGACGTCGAGTTCTTGACTAATTGCAGTATTCTGCACGACCCCACTAACACCGTCTAAGGACATGTAACGAGCGGCGACTTTTTTGGTATTTTGTGAGCTTCCTGCTTTTAAGTTAACTAGATGGGCATTGGTCTGATATTTACGTTTAAATACTTGACGATATTGGTTCCGATTCATAAAGGCAAAATGCCCCATATACATTTCGGTGATCCCAGCTACTTTCATGGTACGTTGGTGGTTGTCTTGATCAGTTAAGGTGATTTTACTCCCCTTTTGAACCTTTAAAAGGCTAGCCAGTCGCTCTGAGATAACAACACCATTATTATTCAGTGCAATTGGCTGCCTAGCCCGCCGGTCATTCAGGTGAACATACTGGTTGAGCTGGTTACTTGAGCTGGGAACAATCAAGGTAATGTCTTGCGTATCGCCAGTACGGCCGACAGCCTTAGTCATTGATTCGTAGTACACTTGCATTTCTGCTTTAACATTGTTCTGGTGCAATTTGTTCTCGAGTAGCTTTTTTTGCTTAGCTGAACTAGGTGTTTTTTGCGCAACAATTAGGTTGTAATGGATTAAGTCAGAAAACTGCCGCTTATTCATGGTACTAATCGAATTTTTGACAGCAAAGCCTGAAAAGAGAAGGGTGGCCGCCCCGCAGACACCAAAGATAGTCATCAGCATCCGTTTCTTGTAACGAAAGATATTGCGAGCGGTAACCTTGTGGGTAAAACTCAAGTGCTTCCAGATTAAGGGGATCTGCTCAAGTAGGATTTTTGAACCTGCGGCAGGTGGCTTGGGTAGTAATAAAGCTGCTGGTTTTTCCCGGAATTCATTTTTGGCGGTTAAATAAGCAGGCAAAACTGAACTGACCCAAGACAAGACTAAGGCCACCAGACTAATTTGCCACTGGAAGTGTTCTTCAATTGGTGGAATAGTTAAAGATTGATAATAGGCGTGGTAGACAATTTGCGGCATCAGGGTGTGACCTAGAATAATACCAATTACCGTTCCCACTGTCCCCGCTAAAAAGCCGTAGAAAATAAACTTATTGATGATCACCAAATCATCGTAACCTAGTGCCTTCAGCGTACCGGAATTAATTCGTTCTTCATCGATGAAGCGGTTCATCGTCGTAAAGGTAACTAGTGCAGCAACAAAGTATAAGAAGATTGGAAAAACCTTGGCCAGGTCTTCGACCACTTGAGCAACTGTTGTATAAACCAGATTCCCATCGCCACCAGGCACTTCGCGCCGATTATAAACACTGTATGAAGGTGGGGCCATTTTTTTGAGTTGCGCTTTGGCCTGGGCGATTTTGTGCTCCCCTGCACTAATTTGCAAGTTAGTTTTTTTGGCGCTTTTTTGCAGTTTGGCTTTTTTACTGCCCAAAATTCTTGTTTGGCTAGCTAGCTCAATTTCAGCCTGCTGCAGCTGGTCGCTGAGTTCAGCAGAAGGCTGCACTCCTTGAAGTTGCGACTTTTGCGCAGTAAGTTCGGCCCGCTTACTTGCTAATTGTTTTTCAGCTGCGGCAAGTCCTTGCTCTGCACCTTGCAGCGCTTGCTTGGCCCGTTGTAATTTTCTTTCCTGCGGGGACAGTTTCTGGGCGACCGCAGTATTAATCCGCTCTTGTCGCCGATAAGCATTCTTCTTTAGAACGGCCTGCAAGTCTTTTTTATGTTTACTAGTGCGGTCAGTGTATTCGCGGCTGTATGAATCAAGTCCATGCAAGTCTTGGTAAGTTATATTGGCGGTAGTGTATACCGTCCGGTTAAAGGCTTGCGGTGTTGCCACAGCATAACCTTTAAGTTCACCAGTGCCGCTATTGCTTTGGCCCAAATTGACATTAGAGAGGATCTGGCTCGAGCGGACAAAGCCAACTACCTTAAAAGTTTTCTGCTTAAGCAGGGTGGTGCCAAGGATATTTTTCTTTTCAGTAAAACTGACTTGCTGGCCGACCTTGTACTTAGGGTAATAGTGATCAGCAAGCGCAATTTCGTTTTTTTGCTTAGGCAAGCGTCCCCGTCTTACTTCGTACTTTCCTACGGTCTTTGGCTTTGAAAAGATCCGAAAACTAGTGTGACTGTTTTTCAAGACAGTGTCAGTCATGTAACCAAATTCAACATTTTTAATGCCTTTGACCTGGTTGATTTCTTGGGTATCCTCATGGTCAAAGCCATAATTACCAATAATGGTTAGATCAGCTGCATTTAGGCTCTGGGCGTAGTGGTTACCAGTAGCACGCATGTCGGGGCCAGTTACCATCAAGCCAACTAAGGCAAAGGCACCAATCATCATTAGTCCTAAGATAGATAAGAACTGTCCTTTTGTGTGTTTAACTGATTGCCAAAAGTCTTTCCAAATTATCTTATTCATTGTCAGACCCTCTTACCATTTAATATTGGCGATGTCTTCGGGATGGTCATTCGGTTCAATTTTGGTTACCTGACCATCGTGAAAGTGAATTACGCGATCAGCAATCGGAGCCAAAGCGCCATTGTGCGTGACGATAACTACGGTCGCACCATTGTTGCGGCTTAAGTTGGTGATTGTCTGCAGGACGCTCTTACCAGTCTGATAGTCAAGGGCACCAGTTGGTTCATCGCAAAGCAGGATTTTGGGGTTTTTAGCGATTGCCCGGGCAATGGCAACACGTTGCTGTTCACCGCCTGATAATTCGGCGGGAAAGTTGTTGATTCTGCTCTTAAGGCCGACATCTACTAGGGCCTGCACCGGGTCTAAGGCATCAGAAACAATTTCCGCAGCCAATTCGACGTTTTCCTTGGCCGTCAGATTTTGAATTAAGTTGTAAAACTGAAAAACAAAACCAATGTCAGTGCGCCGATAGCTGGTCAGTTGCCGCTTGTTATATTTAGCAATATTTTGACCGTCGATAATCACTTCCCCAGATGTGTTAGTGTCCATTCCCCCTAGAATGTTGAGCATTGTTGACTTACCAGCGCCGGATGCACCAAGAATGATTGCCAGCTCGCCTTGATTAATCGTGAAATTCACGTCATTATTAGCAAGAATCTCAGTGTCACCGGTTTGATAGCGTTTATAGTTGTGCTTTACTTCAATGTAACTCATGAAAAATCACCTTTTAGTAATCTGACAATGTTGTATGTCTACTATTGTCATTCTAGTCCAAATACTGTTCAAGTACTTGTAATACGCCCATCTCATTGTTACTTGGTGCTTCATACTTGGCAATTTTTTTCAAGCGTTCATCACCATTTTTCATGGCATAACTGTAACCAGCCAGCTCAATCATTTCGCGGTCGTTCATGCCGTCACCAAAGGCAATTAACTCTGCTGGTTCAACGTTAAAATAGCGTAAGAAATACTTGATTCCTTGTCCCTTGTTAACGCCAGCAGGCATTACATCGATATTATCAAAGCCGCTGGTAGTACAGTGAATTTGTTCACCATTGTTCTGGTTGAACTTTTTTTCGATTTCATTAGCTAGGCTAGATGAACAGTTGAGCGTCAACTTGGTCAGGCTATCGCTACTGGGAAGGTCAACCAAGTTGGCAATTTCGACCATATCCGGATAAAAAAAGTGCATCGTGTTTTTGAACTGCGCCGGTGCCTTTTTACTAACGTAGGAGCGGTCGAGACCGCTTGCGGCAATCCGAATGTCAGGATAGTTGTTTTGGATGAAGTTGAGTAGTTTGATGCCAGTTTTATAAGTAAAAACGTGGCGCACAATAATTTTGTTATCTTGAGTTAAAATCGAACCATTATCGGCGACGATATCGATGCGGTCCAAAAAGTCATAAAAGTCTTGGCGCAAGCGGGACAGAGGTCTGCCACTAGAGACGATAAAGTGGACGTGGTGCTCACGCAGGGCCGTTAAGACTTGTTCAAATCGGCGCTGGTCAAACTCGCGTTTATCGTTTTCAAATGTGCCATCCATATCGACGGCCACAGCCTTAAAAGGGATTGATTTCATGTTGTTCTCCTTGATTTTTCTAGTTATATGTATTATATAGTAGATAACGAAAGTTGGGGATGTTGGTTACGGTTTTTAACTTTTTAAAAATAAAAAACAGATTCATGCTAAAAATGAATCTGTTTGATGATTTTGTCAATTGCAGCTAATTCGCAGTTGGCTTTCTTTTGCCAACTAACCAGCAAATGAGAATTGCAATAAGGTTTTCGACCATAATTAATATAATATTTAGCCCCAAATGCACCTGGCCCAGACTCAGCACTTGACCATTAAGGAGCTGGTTTTGCTCTGCAAAGTAGAGATCAAAAACGATCGAGCCGCAAACAACTGCTAGCATCGTAACCCATTGCCCGCGGCTAAAGGCCAGGCCGTACCGTTCTTCGCGGCGTCTAATACTTGGTAAGATGGCACCAAGCCCGATTAAAACTACTACCGCAATGATGTTGATAATTAATTCATACCACCAGTAGCCGCTAAACTGTTTGATATCTTGCGGTGCAATGCCCAGAATTGTTGCTACAGCAGTAACAATTAGGAGAAAGAAGCCAGCCCAGTATCCCAGCCGGTCGTTTTTTAAGAAAACATAATCAGCTGGAAATTTTTGGGGATTTTTGCGAATCTGCATGAAGGAATAGAAGATCCAGCAGGTTACACCTGGAGAGATAATGCCGTTCAGGTTGAGTAACCAGTTAAAAATATCATTCATATCAGGCAGGAAGATGCCCAAGAGCATAATGAAAGCTGATAAGGCGACGGTAAGAATGTAGCCATTGATGGGGAGGCCATTTTGGTCTTTTTTCTGTAAAAAGCGTGGCATATACTTGTCCCCGGTATCGGAAATCAGCATCCGTGTCATGGCGTCAAGTAATACCGCGAGCAACGCTGCATTGTAAAAAACAGAAGTCCAGGCCCACACGTATAGCAGGGTTTTGCCCAGACCGTATTGCTGGCCCACCATGTCAAAGACATAGTAAGCCCCGTTCATTTTGAGGTCGTTGGGAATATGATAGCTGTCAAAGTAAATTCCTAGTGCAAAAGACCCAAAAACAGTCAGGAAAATAGTCATTACGGCCAGGGCGACCATAGCTTTGGGAAAGTCGGACTTCGGCTGCTTCATTTTGGTTACGTAAGGCGCGACCAATTCGCACCCGTTAAGAGCAAAGATGAGCATGGCAATGGTTGTCCAGTAGTGCATGTTAAAGTTGGGCACCAGCGTGTGCCAGGTAAAAGGCTGGGTTGCCATGTGTCCCCCAGACTTAGCCAATCCCAAAAAAGCTAACAGGACAAACATCAGGGTCATGATCAGCATCAGACCACCGCCGATGGTCGACAAAATTTCCATTGAATGAGAAAAGTAATGCTCAATGATTATAAAAATGATGAACATGGCAAAGGTTAGGAGTGCGAACTTAGCATTAGAAATTTGGCTTTGGAATTTTTCCGAACCGGTCAACGCCCAGCCAATATCAACAATAATTTCATTGGCAGAGTCCACGGCATAGGGGATTGAAGCTGCCCAGTAGGTCCAAGCAGTAAAATAACCCAAAAATTCCCCGTTGGTACCGCGCACCCAGGAAGATAGCCCGCCACCTTCATTATTAAAGACTGAACCGAGCTGTCCGACCATCAAGGAATATGGAATGACATAAAAAAGACACATGATAATCCATGAGGTAACAACGGGCATTCCCTGGTTTTGGAAATTGTACATGATATCGTCGAGCCCGATTACCGTGCAAAACGCCATTAAGGTCAAAACGGGCCATGACAGATATTTTTTCTTGGAATTTAATTCCTCCACTAAAATTCGTCCCTTCTAAAAATTATTAACTTTTATATTCTACTAATTAACGCAGAAGTTGACTAGAGCAAAGACAGAAATAGTTTAGAAAAAAGTTGGCCTTGATTTTTGCTTCTGGCAGTGATTTCTTTAACAAGGGCTAGTATTGAATTTTATGCGGCCGTGCGGTAAGATGATAACGATAATATCTTAATGAAAGAAAGAAGGATTCTTATGTCAGGACATTCAAAATGGCACAATATTCAAGGCCGCAAGAATGCGCAAGACGCAAAAAGAGGTAAAATTTTTCAAAAGTTATCTCGTGAAATATACATGGCTGCAAAAAACGGTGGTCCTGACCCTTCTGGGAATCCAAACTTACGAATGGTAATGGACAAGGCCCATGCCAACAACATGCCCAAGACCAATATTGATCGTGCCCTTAAAAAGGCTGAAGGAAATTCAGATGAGCATTATGATGAAATTACTTATGAAGGCTATGCGCCAGGAGGTGTTGCCATCTTTGTTGAAGCTTTAACTGATAACAAAAATCGGACTGCCTCTTCAGTGCGTGTTGCCTTCACCCGTAATGGTGGTTCACTTGGTGCCAGCGGATCGGTTGCCTACATGTTCAACCGTAAGGGTTACATTGTGATTGACCGGTCAACCACAGATGCTGATGAAGACCAGATGCTGCTAGACGTGATGGACGCCGGTGGTGATGACTTGCAGACCAGTGATGATGCCTTTGAAATCTACACTGATCCAAAACAATTTGCGCAAGTCCGCGATGCCCTGGTCAAGGCGGGATATAAGTTAGCAAACGCTGAGTTAACGATGATCCCAGAAAATACGATGGCAGTTCCAGAAGAAAAGCAGGACCAGTTTAATAACTTAGTTGAAGCCTTAGAAGATGATGAAGACATTCAAAATGTCTACACGGCAGCAGCTGACGAAGACTAAATAATTCAAATTACCCAAATCACCCAATTACTTGGGTGATTTTTTGTATTTGCCATGTTTAAAAGATATGAATAAATATAATTTTTAGGTATTAGACACGGTCTAAAGAAACACTTAGACTTATTCCAAAGCTTAATTAAAAAAGGGGACATTATAAGTGGAATACGCAAAGATTGGAAAGACGAATCTTAAGGTATCAAAATTGTGTTTGGGCGGAATGAGTTTCGGGCAGGCAGGAACGATGCATGACTGGACACTCGATAAGGACCAGACAGAAGAGATGGTTAGACATGCACTAGACCTGGGCATCAACTTCTTTGACACTGCCAATAGCTATTCGGCCGGAACGGGTGAAGAGTATCTGGGTCAAGCACTAAAAAATAATGTTCCAAGAGAGCAAGTAGTAATTGCCTCTAAAGTCTACTTTAATCCGGGTAGGTTATCGCGGGAAGCAATTAAGCGCGAAATCGACGGAACTTTGACACGACTAGGAACCGATTATTTAGACCTCTACATTATCCACCGCTTTGATTACGAAACTCCGATTGAGGAAACGATGTCAACTTTGAATGATCTGGTTAAGGCCGGGAAAGTGCGTGCGCTTGGTGCCTCAGCCATGTATGGCTACCAGTTTTATAACATGCAGCTGGTTGCCCGTGACCATGGGTGGACGACATTTTCAGCAATGGAAAACCACTATAATTTGCTATACCGTGAGGACGAACGCGAACTAATCCCGATCTGCAAGCAGATGGATGTAGCACTAATGCCTTATAGTTCACTGGCAGCGGGTCGCTTGGCACGACCAACCTGGTCAGCTGGCACTGTGCGCAGTAAGACGGATCGGGTGGCTAAGGGAAAGTATGACCACACCCAGGAAACTGATCGGGCTATTGCTGAGCGCGTTCATGAACTGGCGCAAAAACATGATGCAACAATGGTTCAGATTGCTTTGGCCTGGATGTGGGCCAAGGGTGTAACCGCACCAATTATTGGTGCTACGAAGATTAAGTATTTGGACGATGCGGCTGGTGCCTTTAAAGTCAAGCTAACGAATGATGAACGCAAATATTTGGAAGAGTTGTACGTGCCCCACAATATTGTGGGTGCAGTTGACCAGAATCCGCCAGAAGGAACAATTTTACTCGACCAAGACAAAGAAAACAAAAACCAATGAGGTAGCGGAGGTAAAGCAATTTGCGAATGACAGTATTAGTTTTTCATCCTCACCTCAATGAATCACGGGTTAATCAGCGGTTAATGGCAGAAATTACCAAATACCGCTCAGATAAGGTGATCGTCTGGGATGAATATGCGATGTATCCAGACGGAAAGATTGATGTTCAGGCGGAACAACAACTATTAATGGCAAGTGATCGAATAGTGTTGCAATTTCCGTTTTACTGGTACAGTTCACCAAGCCTGCTAAAAAAGTGGGAAGATGAAGTGCTGCTCCACGGTTGGGCTTATGGGTCGGGTGGTACTGCTCTGCATGGCAAGGAGCTACTTTTGGCTATTTCAGCCGGAGCTGCTCCCGAGAAATATCATATCTATGGTGAATTTGGCTATACCATGGAGGATATGTTATTGCCATTCATGGCGACCAGTAATTTAATTGGTACTAAATTTGTTGAACCCTTTATTTTACAAGGAGTAATGCAGAATTTAACAGACGAGCAGCTGGAGGATTATGCACGGAATTACGTCGATTACATTTTAAAAAGTAAGTAAGCTAATCTAGCTAGATTAGCTTCAGTCACCCAATTACTTTGGGTGATTTTTTTTGTGTTTATTAAAAAATTTAGCCCTTTTTTGCGTAACTAATAGTGCAGGTAAAAAAGGAGGCTTTTATGCGAATTAAAGAAGTGGTCAACAGCCTAATTGAAAATGCAATTAAGGTCCATACCAGTGATATTTTTTTCTTAGTGCAGCATCAGCAGATTATGGTTAAGTTCCGTACTATCAGCGGAATTACTAACCAGACCACCTTTGGGTTTAATGAAGGTCGAGAAATTATTAACTTTTTGAAGTTTGCCGCACAGATGGACATTGCTGAGCACCGTCGACCCCAAGTTGGCGCATTTGAATATGAATATCAACAAGTCAAGTATTACTTACGCTTATCAAGCATTGGTGATTTTACTGATTGTGAATCCTTGGTAATCAGGATTATTTATCAGGTAAATGATGGTAGTTATTTCTTTACCGAACAGATTGAGCAATTGAAAGACCTGTCCCAAAAACGTGGTCTAGTTGTTACCAGTGGGCCAACCGGCTCCGGCAAGACCACGACCATGTATAAATTGGCCAAGTATGTTGGTCAGAGGCAGATGGTAATGACAATTGAAGATCCGGTTGAAATTAATGAGGAGGCTTTTTTACAGACACAAGTTAATCTGGAAGCCGGCATTACCTACACTAGTCTACTGGAAGCAGCATTACGCCACCGCCCAGATATTTTAATCATCGGTGAGATTAGAAACGCATCAACGGCCCGGTTGGCTGTTGATGCCGCCTTGAGTGGTCATTTGGTGTTTGCAACGGTTCATGCCAAAAGCACGCTGCAGACTATTTCACGTTTGGAGAGCTTAAAGATCAATACAAATGAGCTAAGTAATTGTCTGACAGCTGTTTGCTACCAGCGTTTGTTGCCAACTGCCGGGGGCTTCTCCTGTTTGATGGATATTGCTAGTGGGGCAGTTTTACAAAGTAAAATTGCCCAAAAAAAACGCGGTAATCACGTTGAATGGACCAAACACTTAGTTGGTTTGAAAGAAAGGGGTGAAATTAGTGCGGAAGTATTTGATCAATTCAAAGCAGGATAAGTTGACGAGTCAGGAACGGTTGAATTTTCTAGATTACCTGCAAAATAGCCTGTCCAATGGCTTTTCCCTGAATGCCAGCCTTGAGTTAATGCCAATCCTATGGCCTGAGCGGCAGAACTTAATTAATAGACTCAGCGAAGGAATTCAGACGGGGACAAGTCTAGGCAAGGAACTGCTTAGACTGGGCTTTTCTAAAACAGTGGCTGCTCAGATTGACCTGGCAATGGAACAGGGGAGCTTGTCCGAGTGCCTGGAGCAACTGGCTACGCTCGACCGCTTAAAAAACGAACAGATTAAAAAACTCAAGACAGAGTTATCGTATCCCCTAGTTTTGACAGGGATGATGATCTGCTTGTTATTGTTTATGCAGACTTTTGTCTCAAGCCAGTTCACTGAAGCGGGCGAACATACGGGGGACATTTTGCTGGTTGGCTTACTGGGCTTGGGTTTGTTCTTTGTTTACTACTTGGTGCAGGTCTTAAACCTACTTAAAAAACAGGACTACCGATCTTTGTCCAAATTAGCGCATTATCCGCTTGTCGGTCCGCTCGTCCAGCTCTATGTTAAGTACTTGTTGGTTTATGATGTGGCGATGCTCATTTCAAGTGGTTTTTCACTACAAAAAATGTGTGAGTATGCTATGCGACAAGAAGCCGGGTCGTTGCAACAATTTATTGGGGCTAAGGTGGGTGAGCAGCTGGCCGCTGGCAAGGGCTTGAAAGAAATAGTTGAGAAAGAAGCCTTTCTACCCAACGAGTTGTTACTGCTACTTCAGACTGGTTCGAAAAAGAATGATTTGGGTAGCCGTTGCCTGCTTCTAGGCCAGACACTTTTTGCCGATTTAACAGGTAAAATTGAAAAATTAATTATTAATGTCCAGCCATTTTGTTTTATCTTAATTGGCTTAGGGGTGATTGGGATGTATTTAAAGTTACTATTGCCAATGTATACCATGATGCAAAGTATTTAGGAGGTTTTTAAGATGAAAAAGAAAATGAAAAAGTATCTGCTTAACATTATTGCTAAAACTAGAAAAGCTCAAGGCTTTACGCTGATTGAGATGGTTGTAGTGGTTGCTATTATTGTGATGCTTTTGCTGGTTATTGCACCCAACTTAATGAAGCAGAAGCAGGGCGCAAATGACAAAACAAGTGATGCCTTTAAGACTACCTTGCAGACGCAGGTTAATCTTTATGAAGATGACAAGGACCGTAACAGTAAAGAAATCAGCTTCAAAAACATGTTTGATGACGGTTACTTAACTAAACGACAATTAGAAAAGGCTAAGAATTATCGGGTAAATAACGGTGTGGTTGAAAAGAACTAGGGTAAAGCTGAGAGCTTTTACAGTTTTAGAGATGGTAATTACCCTGGCCATTGCACTTAGTCTCCTGGGGCTAGGAGCGGTGCAGTTGACTACTTATAACGAAAAATTAGTTTTGAACAATACAACTAGACAGCTTAAGAGTTCACTTGAGCAGGCAGCTAGAATTTCGACTATCCGGCATAAGGCTGCGGTAATCAGATACTATCCGGATTCAAAAAAGATCACGATTATTGGTAATGGTTACTCCCGGGTAATCAAGATTAATCAAAAAATAGAAATTCATAACTTATCCAGTCTGAGAATATCTGCGAGTGGTTCAATGCCACCGCATACGATTGTGATTACTAATCAGCGCTATCGGCAAAAGGTAAAGCTACAAATGACGTGGGGAAGAGCAATTGATAGTACTTAATAAGTTAAAAGGCTTTTTGTTGGCAGAAAGTATGACAGCCCTGATGATAGCTGTGATAGCGGTCTCTCTATTGGCACTGGTTGTGGGCGAAAGCAGAGCAACAGAGCGGCAGGTTGAACTAAAAACGGATCGGACCTATGCATGGCATATAATGATAAAAAATGACTTGTCTGAAATCAAGGTTCATGACCATGTCTATCAACTGCGGGGGACAAAGTGTATTTATGATACAACTGAAAAAGAAACTTATTGCGTCAAAAAATAGTGGCTTCATGGTAGCTGGAGCGGTGTTTTCAGTTTTAGTAACATTGCTGGTTGTTTTGCTGTTGCAGGGTTTATTAAAGAGCATAGCTAGTGCTGATCGAGCAACGCACAAGACAGACGACCTAGTTTTTGCATATGTGCAGTTTAACCGCTTCGTAAATGAAGATAAAAATATGGCCTACGTTTTAACTAAGGAGTCGAACTCCAGGCAGGCCGCTCTGGTTAAAATCGATCAAAAGGGCAAGAAAAAAATTTACGTTTTAACTTTCTATAAAAATATGATTCGTGTGACCACTCCAGAAGGTGGGCACATGCCACTTCTACTTGGTGTTAGGACTGCCTCTTTTGAGAGCCGAGAACGACAGATTAAGATCACAGTTACTGAAAAAGACAAACGAAAATCGGAAATTTACTTTAAATTGGATGCCAAGCCAAAGGAGAAAACCAAAGATGAGCCTAAAAAGAATAAAGCTGAAAGCAAGCGCACTATTAAGTAGCGTCTTAGTGCTCTCAACCTGCCTGATTTTTGTGCAGTTCTATCAAGAAGTCTATCGTGATAGCATGCAAAACGATTTTTTGTTAATCGAATACCTGCTTAACAATTGATTTTCTTGTACTTATTACTTCCTTTCTATTAAAATGTTTAAAAGATAGGGGTAAAAGCAATGAAGAGAATTGAAGAACTGTTTAGTGAATTTTTAGATTGTGTCACCTGCTTGCAAGATGCTCTAAATGTATCCTTTAGCGAGGCTCTTACTGAAACCTTTGATAACCTGGAACAAGGCAGAATCAAGGTGGAGATGGGTGCACCAGACAAGGATACGGTTAGTAAGCTAGGCCAAAAGTATGCCGACTTGCACTATGATGACCTTACGCAAAAGATGAAAGTGCGAGTTTATACTTATCTGACGCTTAAGGCCGTTAATGAAGATGGGTTAGACAATAATCAGCTGCCTACGCCGCCGATTGTTTCCACCTTGGTGGCAATGTTTATGAAAAAACTATTGCCTGACCAAAAGCTTGAAGTGGTTGATCCTGCCATTGGAACGGGCAACTTATTGTTTGCTGTAATCAACCAACTAAAAAATGCTAGTCATTCCAAGCTAGACTACCAACTACGCGGAATTGATAATGATGAAGAAATGCTCAACTTGGCTGATGTTGGTGCACATTTGAACCGGATCGAGATTGAGTTATATTGTCAGGATGCACTAACACCGTGGCTATTTGGTCATCCAGATGTGGTCGTCAGTGATCTGCCGATTGGCTATTACCCAATCGACGAGAATGCAGAAAAGTATGCAACGCGAGCTGAAAAAGGCCATTCATTTGCGCACTACCTGTTCGTTGAGCAAATTATTAATAATCTGAAGGCGGCAGGGTATGCTTTTTTGGTTGCTCCGCAATCAATGTTATCCGGTAAGGGCGGAAGTGATTTCATGCCCTGGTTGTCTGAAAAAGTTTTTTTGCGGTCAATTATTGAGCTACCAGACAGGATGTTTCAAAATAAAGCCAATCAAAAGTCTATTTTGATCTTTCAAAATCATGGCGAAAACGTTCAAAGCAGTGAAGTTTTGCTCACAAAGTTAGACTCCATCAAAAGGGAAGAAGACCTAATAAAACTTAATGTTAAACTAAATGAGTGGTATACTAAAAACATTAATTAGTTTGTGAAAAGTTGAAATGATGTGTATGGAGGAATCTAATTTATGAAAAAAGTTTTAGCAATTAACTCGGGGAGTTCTTCTTTTAAATATAAGCTATTTGCTATTCCAGAAGAGCAAGTATTGGCCGAGGGCATGGCAGACCGGGTGGGAATCACTGGTTCATCTTTTGAAATTGAACTGGCAAATGGTGAGAAGCACTCCGAAGAAGTGGCTATTCCCGACCAGGAAACCGCGGTTAACTTATTGCTCAAGGCGCTGAAAGAATATAAAGTAATTGAAGACCTTAACGAAATTGTCGGTATTGGTCACCGAATCGTTGCTGGCGGCGAAGATTTTACTGACTCTGCGCTGATTGACCGGGATAAATTACAGAAAATTTATGATTTGAAGGAATATGCGCCGCTTCATAATCCAGCTCAAGGCAAGGGCATTGAAGCTTTCATGAAGCTGTTGCCAGATGTTCCAGAAGTTGGTGTGTTTGATACTTCATTCCATCAAACATTAGATCCAGTGCACTATATGTATTCAATTCCTTACAAGTACTACGAAAAGTATGGTATCCGAAAATATGGTGCTCATGGCACCTCAGTGCGCTACATTGTTGGTCGGGCCGCGGAAATGCTTGGAAAGGATGCTAAGGACCTCAAGCTGGTTGTTTGTCACTTGGGTTCAGGCGCTTCAGTTACTGCCGTTAAGGGTGGTAAGTCTTACGACACCTCAATGGGCTTTACCCCGATTGCTGGAGTTACCATGGGTACTCGGTCAGGTGACGTTGACCCCTCTGTTCTGCAATACATTATGAACAAGGAAAAGATTGATATTAATCAAATGATTGAAATTTTGAACGACAAGTCTGGTTTATTAGGAATTTCAGAAATTTCTTCAGATATGCGTGACTTGGAGAATAATGCTAGTCAAAAAGCAGATTTAGCACGTGACATTTTTGTTAATCGGGTTAGACAGTATGTAGGTGCCTACATTGTTGAAATGGAAGGTGTTGATGCCATTGTCTTCACTGCTGGAGTAGGCGAACATGATGCTGGTGTACGAGAAAAAGTCATGAAGTCATTTGAATTTATGGGTCTTAAACCCGATCTTGAGGCCAACCAGACAAATGGAGAGAAATTTGTTTCTAAAGCTGATTCTCAGATCAAAGCAATGATTATTCCGACTGATGAGGAATTAATGATTGAACGAGATGTTGTGCGCTTGGCCCATTTAAACTAAAAATTTGCATGAATAAAAAACCGTTAAGTGAAATTCTTAGCGGTTTTTTTGGTTAATTTTTGCTATTATTTAAGAAGACCAATATCGGAGAATATGGAAAAACTTATGAAAGATTAGCAAGTAGATCGGATCGGTTCTGCCATTGCAGGGACCAATCCAATGGTGATAACTGAGTTAGCGGGTGGCTATGTTGTTATGGGCGATACCCAGTTTTTGCCGGGTTATTGCGTGTTATTGCCTAAAAGACACGTCGCTTCTTTAAATGACTTGAAACTTAAAGAAAGAGTAGAATTTTTAAAGGATATGAGCTTGCTTGGTGATGCAATATTAAAAGCGTGCCGGGTGGAAAGAATTAATTACGATATTTTAGGTAACACGGATCATTTTTTGCACGCACACGTTTTTCCGCGGTATAAAACTGAAACAGCAAAAAGGCTGACTAGGCCGGTTTGGTTATACGAGCCCTGCTTTTGGACAGCTGTGAAATATCAGTATGATGACAAAAAGCACGGAGAGATTAGACAGGCAATAGCTGAAGAATTGAAGAGAGAAGTAGAGGAAAAAAGTGAATGATTAAACTAGTAGCAATTGATGTGGATGACACTCTATTAAATAGTCAAGGTAAATTATTGGAATCGACCAAAAGGACGATTAAGCAGGCGGTAGAACAGCAGGTTAAAGTGGTCTTGTGCTCTGGTCGCCCCTTGGCTGGAGTTAAGCACTTCTTGCAAGAGTTAAACATTGTGGCAGATGATCAATATGTCATTACCTTTAATGGATCCGTCATTGAATCAGTGACAGGTAAAGTGTTAAAGAAGTCAGGGCTCAGTTTTACCACGGCCCTAGAGATTGAACAATATTCCCAGCGCCATGATGTGGCCTTTAACTTTGTCGATGCCAATAGTCGGATCATTACGAGTAATCATCACGTTGGCCGGATTACTGTGGTTCAGGCCTGGGAAAACAGTGCTGGCATTTTAGTGAGAGCTACTAAAGAACTTTCAAAGGATAATCAAATAATCAAGGCGGTTTTTGGTGACGAACAAAAAAAACTTGATGACATTGAGAATGATGTCATTAGGCAGTTTGGAGCAGAAAATTATGTTGTTCGTGCAGCTGATAACTTTTTGGAAGTAATGCATAAAAACGTTGATAAGGGTGCGGCACTAAAATTTTTAACTGCCAAACTGGGTCTTGTTCCGAGCGATGTTATGGTAATCGGTGATGAGCGTAACGACATTCCCATGTTTAATTTTGCTGGTACTGCGGTTGTAATGGGTAATGGTTCTGACCTTGCCAAGGAACACGCTGACTATGTTACTTCGTCAAATGATGCTGATGGTATTGAACAGGCGTTTAATGAGTTTGTTTTTAAATAATCACCCAGCAAAATAGGCGCAATAGCGTAGTTTGATAGTAAATGGGAGTCCAATATGCTATAATGAGTGAATCCTAAGGGGATGTTTTGGGATTCGACAGGCGTAGATTCGCATTGACTGCGGTTCGTAGGTCACGTCTACGTAAAAACGTCACAGTTTTTTTCTAACTGCAAATAAAGAAAATTCTTACGCATTAGCTGCCTAATTTAGGCGCATGCGTTGCTTCTTGCCAGATTACTCACGTCTGGCTTCAAGTATCAACTTAGTGAGTTACGTTTAACTACCTCATCTGAATAGTTAAAAAGAGTCATTCCAGGTTAGCTAGTCCATACTAGCCCTGTTATATGGCGTTTTGGACTAGTGAAGTTCAAATAGTATAACTATGATCGTAGAGGTCAGTGACGGAATGCGTCTGGACAGGGGTTCAATTCCCCTCATCTCCATATATAAAAATAAACAGCTTGATAGATTAACGTTTATCAGGCTTTTTTGATAAAAAAGTTCGAAAAAAATAATTAAAGATTTAAAGTGTCCTTATATTGCCAGACACGCTCACTACTTGACTCAGAAGCACGGACAAAAAGTAAATTTACCCAGGCTACTTTTCACTTTATCTGCTCTTACTTAAAAGGTCACCAACTGCGGGATTTTTGTAAATAGCTACTACATCGTATTTTAACGAGGGGAGGTCAGGTAGGTAGGTGACTTGGCCGGCATAAGTTTCCGGAATTGGCACTTCTTTTGGGAAAATTGCCATGCCTTGTCCCAAAAAAACGTTAGTCAAAGCGGCATCGAAACTGTCTTGATAGATCACGTGTCGGTAGTCAATTTTTAAGTCATGCAGAATATTTTTGATTTTTCTTTGGACATCGTTACTATCGGTAGCGGACCATTTTTGTAAAAACAGGGGTTGCTGGGCAATAGCCTGTTTCTTGATTTTGCCGTGTGCATTAAGCAGGCCTTGGTTGAGCAATACACCGAAATTGGCGGTGCCAATTTTTTGACGGTGAATACTTTTGATTTTGCTGACTGCCGTAGAAAAACTAATCAGGACATCAAAGTCACCGCTATCAAGCTTAGGAATACTTCCTGAAAATTTCTCGGTGTCGAGTTGTAGTTGGATACTGGGATGAGTCCTTTTGAGGGCGCGGGCAAGCTGAATGGTCCAGTAGCTGAAGCCGCGTAGATAGTGAATCCGCATAATGTTGTGGGTATTGTCAAGCCCGCTAACTTTTTGAGTAAATGCATAGTATTGCTTCAACAGGGGGACTGCATAATGGTAGAGATTGACCCCCGCAATCGTAACCTTAAAGTGTGAAGTAGAGCGATCAATTAACTGAACCTTTAACTCTTTTTCCAGATTTTTGATAGCGTTACTAATGGCGGTTTGAGAGACAAAATTTCTTTTGGCGGCGGGCGTGAAGCCCTGGGTTTCGACCACATCGACAAAGTATTTAACTGTTAGTAAGCTATATTTCATAGTACCGTATCCTTTTGCTTATAACTTTACCTAATAAGTTATTATCATTATATGTTAGCGCTTACTAAAAAGCGAGGGTAAAATTATCTATGTAGAAATATTAATACTAGCAAAAAGGAGATATAGATGGCTGAAAAATATATTTTGGCGATTGACGAAGGTACGACTAGTACGCGTGCAATCATTTTGGACCATTCTGGTAAAAAGGCAATTGACTCACGCAAAGAGTTTAACCAATATTTTCCTAAACCTGGTTGGGTAGAGCATGACGCCAATGAAATTTGGAATTCAGTATTATCAACAATTGCTAATTCTTTTATTAATTCTGGCATTAAGCCCGATCAAATAGCAGCAATTGGAATTACCAATCAGCGCGAGACCACGGTTATTTGGGATAAAAAGACTGGTCTACCTATTTACCATGCAATTGTTTGGCAGTCACGTCAAACCGCAGAATTGGCAGACCGGTTAATTGCTGATGGTTATCAAAAGATGATTCATGAAAAAACTGGTTTGATTCCAGATGCCTACTTTTCGGCAACCAAGATCAGGTGGATTCTGGATCAGGTTCCGGGCGCTCAAAAACGGGCAGAAAATGGTGAATTGCTGTTTGGAACGATTGATTCTTGGTTGGTATGGAAACTAACTGGTGGTAAGGTTCATGTTACTGATTATTCTAATGCTAGCCGGACAATGCTTTTTAACATTACTAAGTTAGACTGGGATGATGACATTCTTAAGCTGTTGAATATTCCACGTGCCATGTTACCCGAAATCAAAACCAACTCGGAAGTTTATGGTAGCACGGCTGAATATCACTTCTATGGTAGCCAAGTCCCAATCGCTGGGATCGCTGGTGACCAACAGGCTGCACTTTTTGGTCAACTAGCCTTTGAACCAGGTATGATCAAAAATACCTACGGTACTGGTGCGTTTACGGTGATGAACACAGGAGAAAAACCGCAGTTCTCTCACAATGATTTGTTAACGACAGTCGCCTATGGCATTAATGGCAAGGTTAATTACGCCTTAGAGGGGAGTATTTACGTTGCTGGTTCAGCAATACAATGGTTGCGTGATCAATTGGGGCTGATTGACGATGCACCGCAGTCTGAGGAAGCCGCAAGACGCTCAAAAGATAATAATGAGGTCTTTGTGGTGCCCGCTTTTACGGGTTTGGGTGCACCTTACTGGGATTCAAACGTGCGAGGGGCTGTTTTTGGCCTTTCACGAGGCACTTCAAGCGACGACTTTGTCAAAGCAACATTGCAATCGCTCGGCTATCAGAGTCGAGATGTAATCGATACGATGTATAAAGATACGAATATTAAAATTCCTAAGCTCAAAGTTGATGGTGGCGCTGCAAACAATGATTACTTAATGCAGTTTCAAGCTGATATTTTGGGGATCGAAATTGAGCGTGCTGCCAATTTAGAAACCACTGCTTTGGGGGCCGCCTTTTTAGCTGGGCTAGCGATTGGCTTCTGGCAGGATATGGATGATATCAAGAAAATCCAAAAGGCAGGTAAAATTTTCAAACCGCAGATGAGTGGTCAAGAACGCGACCACTTGTATGAGGGCTGGAAGTCAGCCGTCAAGGCAGCGCAAAGTTTTTCTTACAAGCCTTATCAAAAATAAAATAATAGCATTAATTTAAAGAAAGAGATAGTTAAGATGGACTTTTCAATTACGACCCGTAACGAAGAAATAAATTGTTTAAAAAATGAAAAATTAGATTTGTTGATTATCGGTGGTGGAATTACCGGTGCTGGGATTGCTCTGCAAGCAAGTGCTGCTAAAATGAAAACAGGCATAATTGACATGCAGGACTTTGGCGGAGGCACCTCATCTCGTTCTACAAGGTTAGTTCACGGTGGTATCCGCTACTTGAAGACCTTTGATGTTCAGGTGGTTTCAGATACGGTTAAAGAACGGGCAGTTATCCAACACATTGCACCACATATGACCCAGCCGGATCCGATGATTTTACCGATTTATGACGAACCTGGTACAACTTTTACGATGTTTTCGGTTAAGGTGGCGATGGACTTATATGATCACCTGGCAGGGATTGAAGGCGATTCGCCTCTTACCAAGTATGCTAATTACACGATTGATAAGGAAGAAGTGCTAAAGCGCGAACCACAGTTAAACCCGCGGAATTTACAAGGGGCAGGAGTATATTTAGATTATCAAAATAACGATTCAAGACTCGTTTTAGAAAATGTAAAAAAAGCTCATGAACTTGGCTGTATTGCAGTTAGTCGCCTAAAAAGCATCAAGATTCTGCATGATGAACACCAGCGGGTGAATGGGGTCCGAGTTCATGATAACTTGACTGGAGCAGAGTTCGATGTTCATGCCGATGTGGTAATTAATACTTCGGGGCCATGGTCTGACCAAGTTCGTGAGCAAGATGATGCGATTTACAAGAAGCCGCGATTGCGTCCGACTAAGGGGGTTCACTTAGTGGTTGATCAGTCCCGGCTGCAGGTTCCGCAACCGACCTATTTTGGCTCAGGAACAGCTGACGGACGGATGATTTTTACCATTCCTAGAGAAGGTAAGACTTACATTGGAACGACCGATACGGATTTCACGGCGGATTACGCCCATCCAACGGTTGAACAGCATGATGTTGACTACCTGCTGAATATCATTAATAAAAAGTACCCGAGTGCCCACCTCACTATTGATGATATTGAAGCTAGCTGGGCCGGTGTTCGACCTTTAATTGAGGTGGAAATCGAAAAAAATACAGCAGCAGATGCAACCACTGGAGCCAGTGTTTCAGACAGTACGTCTGCGCCATCAGCCGTTTCGCGTGGTAGCTCACTAACCGAAGCTACTGACGGACTGATTACCTTAACTGGAGGTAAGTTGACGGACTATCGCCTCATGGCTAATGGTGCAATGGCCAAGATTAGGGCGGTCCTACATGACCAGTTTAACAAGGAGTTTGAACTTAAAGATTCAGCTAAAATCAAAGTTGCAGGTGGTGACTTTGATTCTGCCAATGCTGAAGCAGAACTTGCGAATATTGCTAAACGTGGTGTTGAAGCTGGTATTAATCCAGAAGATGCAAAAGAAATCGCTAACCTCTTTGGATCTGAAGCTGAGCAAATATTCCACCATGCTCAAGAAATCAAGGCAGCTGATGGTCTGAGCTTAGGTGAAACGGCGGCGCTTGATTACTCACTGGCGGAAGAAATGACTTTAACGCCAGTTGACTATCTATTACGCCGGACCTATCACGTGCTGTTTAAAAATGATACGTTGGATCAAGTTAAAGTAGCTGTCCTCAGGCATATGGCCGATTATTATGGCTGGGATCAAGTACAGATGGAAGAATATACAGAGGATTTGGACAAAGAGATTGCAGAATCGCGATTGGAGGAGTTGAAGCAGCGGAAATAATATTATCAAAAGCAAAGTAGTAAATTATATCCCCAAAAAGTCTAGCAGTAATTGACTGCTGGGCTTTTTACGTGGATGAAGTGGTCAGTATTGAAAGCCGATTGCTCAGCTTTTTCAAATACGGAATAGCAAAAACGGTTTTAATTTTTGAGTGTAAAAGGTTAAACTTAACAAGAGGTGATTTTCATGGAACCGATATTTTTAACGCCATACTTTAGACCCAAAATTTGGGGTGGTCGTAAATTAAAAACGCTGTTTAACTATGACATTCCAGCAGGTAAAGTCGGCGAGGCTTGGGTGATTTCTGGGTATCAAGATGATGCTTCAACCGTTAGTAGCGGTAACTTAAAGGGTGAGAGCCTGCGAACGGTTTACCAAAAATACCCAGAGCTTTTTGGAAATCCCAAAAGTAAAGAGTTTCCACTGCTAGTTAAGTTTCTTGACGCTAATGACAGTCTGTCTGTCCAGGTTCATCCAGATGATGATTATGCCCGCAGAGTGGAGCATGATCGTGGCAAAACGGAAAGTTGGTATGTTTTGCAGGCGGATCCCGGCTCTTACCTGATTTATGGGCATACAGCCAAAAACCGCGCTGAGCTCGCTGAACTGGTCAATCGCGGTGAGTGGGACCAGCTCCTACGCAAGGTTCCGGTCAAAGCTGGTGACTTTGTCTACGTTCCTGCAGGCACAATTCATGCCTTAACTAAAGGTATTTTAGTGATTGAAACCCAGCAGTCAAGTGACGTTACATACCGCCTGTATGACTACGACCGAATTGACCAAAAAACGGGTAAACCCCGTGAACTTCATACGCGAAAATCAATTGATGTTACAACTGTGCCACATGTTGATCCCCAGTTAGAAGTTAAGGTGCAAAAAGAGCAAGATGCCACAATTAAAACGATGGTTGAGCCTCCCGTGTCGCCGCACTTTGCCCTGTGGCAGGTTGTACTTAACGGCAAGTGGGCGACCGGCTTGAAGAATCATCCTTACTTGCTAGTAACGATTATTAAAGGTGAGGGGCAGCTTGAAACTGCTACTGAAAACTATAGTCTACAGCTTGGTACTAACTTGATTATTCCTAATCAGTTAAAGGACTTCACCTTTACTGGTGAAATGGAAATGATTATTTCTACGCCTGGTAGTGATGACTAATTGACCTAGAGGAGAGAAAAATGATTTACATTGCTTGTGGTGCGATTATGGTGGTAGTAGGGCTTTTATGGTGCATTTCACCCTCCAAAAGTCCGAATCCATTGTATGGCTACTCTTCATATTTAGCTCGGGTTAACGATACCAGTTACCACTTTGCGCAGGTAAAGGCTAGGATGTATTTTATCTTGTTTGGAGTAATTCAGTTCTTGCTTGGAGTTGGAATCCATTTCTTAAAGTGGGATCGGTATTTCATCTTGTGGCTGCTGACTTTTTATCTGTTTATTATTTTTCCAATTATTGCGACAGAAAAAAGCCTGAAAAAATTTTTGCTTAATCGCGGCGAGCTGCCACATGATTATGTTGATCCTGATCAGGTCAAACATGAGCAGGTAAAGGGCTTTCGTGGTCATAAGTAAAGTGACGACAACGAAAACACAATAAAACACAATAATACATAAAAAAGCAAGAAATTTAAAAATTTCTTGCTTTTCATTTACATTGATTATTACTATTTCTTTTCAGGAACTGGTAAATTAGGACCAGCTAAATATTTTACATCCGAAGCTTTTAGAGGAATCTGTCACGAATCTACTTACTATTTTACCGTCCTTAGCATAATATGGTGCATCTTTTACAAGATACACTTGAGAGAAGACGCTATACTAATGTAAACAAAAAAGCACTTCTGCAGAAGTGCTTTTTGCTAGTTAATCACTATCCTTTGTCGCCTTGTGCCAAATTTTGGCAGTGGTAGGAATTGCAGCAAGGTTGGTCATATCGTCCTTACTTGTCACGATTAAGTTGTTGGGACCCTCAGCCAGTTTGTTAAAACTGTCAAGACTTTGATTTTTGAAGTAACCGTCACTTGCTGTTGCCAGACTGGCTTGCAGTTGGTTGATTCGGTATGCTTCTGCATCTGCTTCAGTTTTAACTGCCGCAGCCTTAGCTTTAGCGGTAGCAATCAAGGCATCGTTCTTAGCTTTAGTGGTTAGCTCGATGTTCTTAGCCTCACCCTCAGCCTTTTCGATGGCCGCAATTTTTTCTCGGTCAGCGGTCAGTTGCTTATCCATTGCTCGTTGGATTTCGGCACTTGGCAGTAATTCGTCGATGTTGACCCGGACTACCCGAATACCGTAGACATCGGTTAGGTCACCAATGGCATCGGCCAGTTGCGTGTTGATACTGCTGGTTGAACCTAAGGCATCGTTCAGGTCCATGCGACCAATAATATCGCGCAAGTGCCCTCTGATTAACTCGACCATCGACTTAACGGAATCCGTGTTGTTGTAAAAATACTTGTAAGAGTCAGTTACTAAGTAGTTTAACGTCAGACTCGTAGTTATTTCAGCGTTATCCTTGGTGATAATTGAATATTTGGAAATTTCAGCAGGAAACATGGCCAAAGAAACGCGACGCATTTTTTGAATTACCGGAATAATAAAGACTAGACCGGCTTTGACAGTTTTAGAATATTTGCCCAGGGTTTCAATTAAGCCCTCATTATTTTGCGGCACTACCCGACACCCTGATAATAAGAAAATAATAACAAGTAGAGCAATAATTAAAAAGACAAGCAAGGTTAGACCTCCAAGATTAATACTTTTATAATGATAGATTATTTGCTAATTATATGCCTTTTTATTATTTTTTCCAGATTTATTTTTCTTTTCGATTAAATGATTTCCAGAAACAGATTCGGGAATATCAGTAATTTCTTCATGGCGCCCGTTAAGCTCGGGTGCATCAGTCTTGTAAAGGCCGGTCGTTGACTTGTGGTATTTAGAAATCAAAGCAGTCGACTTAGCCTGTAGCTGGTCGCGGATGCCTTCCATTTGCTGAAAGTTGGTCAGATAGTCAAACTGGTCGGGGTCAACGGGTTTGAATCCAGTGGGAGTGTAAAAGCGGAGTAAGTTGTGATTATTGAGTAAATCGGAGTACTTGAGTGATTTTTTGCCTGCTTTAGCCAGTTGGGCAATTTCAATTTCTTCTTGCCGAGTAAAGTTGACAATTTCTTTGCCACTTTGTCGGTCATAGACCACGCCTTTTTGTCCTTTGCCACCAATTATGATGTATTTTTGGCTGACAATCGTGCCATTACGGAAGACCACCCAGGGCTTGTAGGCAGGTGAGAGCAGGTCGCTGCCAAACTGAATATAGTTGTGGTTAGAGATACCTAGCAAGTGGAGCAGGGTCGGGAGAACATCAATTTCGCCAGCTACTTCATGCCTAATCCCGCCCTTTAAATCAGGTGAATAGATCATGAAAGGGACGCGTTGCATTTGGACATTATTGTAATTGTTCCAAGTATCGGAACTTTCGCCAACGATTGGGGCGAGAGTTTCATTTTCAGAATTAGTTAAACCATAGTGGTCACCGTAGATTACTACCATGGTGTTTTTGATTAAGCCCGACTTTTTGAGATAAGTAAAAAACTCTTGAATTGCCTGGTCGAGGTAGTGGGCAGTTTCAAAGTAATTATTGATTGACTTATCACTTGTTTCAGTAGTTTTGAAATTGTGATCTAAGTCTTCATCATCCATTTCGAAGGGAGTATGGTTAGTTAGGGTGATGAACTTGGTGTAGAACGGCTGTTGCATTCTCTCTAAGTACTTGATACTTTCTGCAAACATCAACTTGTCTTTAACGCCGTAGCCGATACGATCGCTCTTGTCATGACTAAAGTAATTTTGGTCAAAAAAGTAGTTATAGCCCATATTCTTGTATACATCGTCACGGTTCCAGAAGGAACCAACGTTGCCATGGAAAACCGCTGAAGTATATTTTCCATGTTCCCGCAAAATTTGTGGGGCTGCCTGAAAGGTATTACTGCCACCGAGTGCAGTAAACAAAGAGCCATCAGAAATGCCGTAAGTTGCTGTTTCAAGCATATTCTCGGCATCACTAGTCCGACCAATACCAACCTGGTGGTAGAAGTTGTCAAAGCTGAGGGTATGTTGGTTGTGGTAGATGGAATTTAAAAAAGGAGTGACTTCCTTACCATTTACCTTTAAGTTAAGCAAAAATTGCTGAAAGCTTTCCAAGTGAATGACAATCACATTTTTACCCTTGGCGACACCATAGTAGGTACTGTTTTTGGGTAGCTTATTCTGTTTGGTGTAGGATAGGATTTTGTTCAAGTCAGCAGTATTGGCGTTACGGTTGACTTGCTCTGTTTGTTCATTCTTAATGCCGTCGTAGACGGTGTAAGTATCAATTCCCAGGTATTTGACGATATACGAACGATCAAAGGTCGTGCCCAGAAGACGGGGCCGGGAGGTTTCGGCCAGAAAAATATTTGCCACCAAAACAAAAGCACCGACCGAAGTAATCGCAAAGGGGGTCAGCAAACCGTATGATTTTTGGGCAATTTTAATTTTACGGGCAATTAGCAGGGCAATGATGATAATCAAATCTAGCCAAAGCAGCAGGTCTGAAGGATGCAGCATTGCCACTGCACTTTTACCGAGACCAGGAGCCACCTTGCCGGTATTGACAATTGTTTTGACGGTGATGAAGTCAGAGAACTGGCGGTAATATAAGATATTAGCAAAGAGTAAGCCGGTATTGGCAAAATCCATGAACAGCATCACACAGTAAGATACCAGTGGTTTAGAAAAATAAAAGCCAATGCTAAACAATAAGATTGCACTGCCGAAAGGGCTAATCCACATAATGAAGTGCTGGTAGGGATCAGTAAGCCCCAGACTAAAGTCGTGATACATGGCAAAGATATATTTAACCGCGAACAAAAAGATTAACAGACTAAAAAAGCCAGTACGAGTTTGAATAAAGTTAAGTAGTTTATTTTTCAACGTGAACGCTCCTTATTTTATTATTTTAAAAGTTTAGATAACTTTAGACAATCTTTTCTGGATTGTTAGTCGTTTTTTAAGAAATAATTGCCCTGAATTTGGGTATAATTTAAATGAACATTATTTTAGGAATTGAACAAGACATGATATTTTTAGGACCGCTGTATAATTCGCTGGCGCAGCACTATGCAACTGAAGTAAACCATTTCGCATTGATTAAGATGATTATGCTAGCACTGGATAAAACCATTTTCTACTTTTTGGTTTTTATGGTGTTGCGCTTATTTTGGTTACTCCTAGTTAGACGGCGGCGAACTATCAGGTCTGAGGCCATGGTCTGGTTGTTTGCTTTTTATGTGCTCATGGTATTGATGCTGACGACTTTTCGCAATGCCTATTTTCCTTGGGCGCTCAGCTTTAACTGGCACCGCCCGCTTAGTGATATTAACCTGGTTTTTTTACGGGAAACCTGGAAAATGTTCTATGCCCAAAGCCGACTTGACTTCATTTATAACTCTTTTGGCAATGTGGTTTGCTTTATTCCATTTGGATTTTTGGCGCCAGTTGTTTTTTCCAAAAAGCAATCCTTTGCCCGTGTGGTAATAGCTGGTATCATCTTTTCAGTCTTGATTGAAGGGCTGCAATTTTTATTGGGAACTGGAGTCAGCGATATTGATGACGTCTTCTTTAACCTTTGCGGGGCAGCTTTAGGGTATTTGCTTTATCTACTTTGTTGGCGAATTAGACAAAAACTGCAAACCAGGTAAAAGCACTGGTATTTGTAAAATAAGATTGCTAAAATATTCTTGTGAAAAGAATATTTAATTCAATAGGGAGTGTATTCATGAGTTTAATCAAATTTGATGCCAGCAAATTAACGCCGTTTGTTCAAAAAAATGAACTAAGCGAAATGCAAGCGATGGTTAATGCGGCAGACCAAGAGCTAAGAGAAGGTTCAGGCGCCGGTAGCGACTTTTTGGGTTGGGTTGACCTGCCGGTAGACTATGACCAAGGCGAGTTTGCCCGCATCAAGGAAGCGGCTAAGAAGATTCAGAGTAACTCAGAAGTATTGGTTTGTATCGGTATTGGTGGATCATACCTGGGTGCTCAAGCAGCGATTGAGTTTCTGAACAGTGCCTTTTATGGCAAGGCTAAAGAAAAATATCCGACAGTTGTTTTTTGCGGGAATTCACTTTCTGGTTCTTACCTGCATGACCTAATTGAATGGCTTGGTGACAAGGACTTTAGTATCAATGTTATTTCCAAGTCGGGAACGACAACTGAACCAGCTGTTGCCTTCCGCGTATTTAAGGCCAAGCTAATCGCCAAATATGGTAAGGAAGAAGCGCAGCGGCGGATTTTTGCCACCACTGACCGGGCTAAAGGTGCTTTGAAAACTGAGGCCGATGCTGAAGGTTATGAAGAATTTGTTGTCCCAGATGACATCGGTGGACGCTACAGTGTCCTGTCTGCTGTTGGCCTTTTGCCGATCGCAGCAGCTGGTGCTGATATTGATGCATTGATGAAGGGTGCTGCCGATGCGCGGAATGATTATCGCGACACTGACTTACAGCAGGCAAGCCCCTATCAATACGCCGCCTTGCGCAACATTCTTTACCGCAAGGGTTATACTACAGAAATTGTTGAAAATTATGAACCAACGCTGAGAATGTTTAGCGAGTGGTGCAAGCAATTGATGGGTGAGTCAGAAGGCAAAGATAATAAAGGTATCTGGCCAGCCAGTGCCAATTTTTCAACTGACTTGCATTCACTTGGGCAGTATATTCAAGAAGGGATGCGTAACCTCTTTGAAACAGTAATTCGGGTAGAAAATCCGGCAAATGATGTTAAGATTCCAGCTGATGATCGCGATCTGGACCAATTGAACTTCCTAGCTGGTAAGAGCCTGAACTATGTTAATGACCGAGCATATGAAGGGGTTGTTTTGGCCCATACTGATGGTGGTGTGCCCGTGATGACGGTCAACATTCCAGACCAAACAGAACATACTTTGGGCTACCTCATTTACTTCTTCGAACTAGCAATTGCGATTTCTGGTTACTTGAATGGCATTAACCCATTCAACCAACCGGGAGTTGAAGAATATAAGCGCAACATGTTTGGCTTGCTTAACAAGCCTGGCTTTGAAGAGCTCCATGATGATTTAACTGCGCGCTTCAATGAATCAAACTAAGTAATAAACCAAATAAAATCGAAAAACTTAAAAAGGTTAAAAAATCACTGTCTGAACAGCCTATTTTTTAACCTTTTTGTTTTAAATGTTTTTTCTAACTTTGTTCTTGTTTAATTGGGATTTTATGCGAACATACTAGCTAAATTTTTCCCAGGCTTGCTCAATTTGTTGGTAATTCAAAGCAGAAGTTTGAGGGAAGAGTAAACCAGCTTGGCCCAGTTCTGACTGAGAGCCAACTCCAACAGAGAAGGCCCCGGCACGATTGATTGCCCTAATGCCTGCAATTGAGTCTTCAATCCCAACACAATCACGAGTGTTTAAGTTAATTGCTTTGGCAGCCGCAAGAAAGATATCTGGAGCTGGTTTGCCAGCTGCCACTTGGGCGGGATCAACGATGGCATCAAACGCATTGGTAAGTTGTAATTTTGTGAGAATGAAGGGCCCATTCAAGCTTGCCGAAGCCAAGGAAAGTTTAACATTATGTGCTTGAAAAGCTGCAATCAAAGCCGTTATTCCTGGTAAGATATTTTCAGGAGTGAGACTAGTTAACAGTTCACGAAAGACTATATTTTTTTCTTCAGTCATTTCTTGAAATTCTTTTTCGGTAACTATAATGTTTAAATAATTTAAAATGGCAGTTAATGAATCGGTGCGACTCACTCCCTTGGTTTGTTTTTCCAGTTCATTAGGTAATTCGCGGTTAAAATGATCCTTGATCAATTTGCGCCAAGCCTGAAAATGGTATACCGACGTATCTGCAATAACGCCATCAAGATCAAAAAGTACGCCTTTCATGTAAAAATTTCCTTTCACTAGCTAATGGTGTTTTAGCCATAATTGATTTAATTTCAGCAAATTCTTCAGCAGAAATATTGATAAACGGCAATGTTTCATTTAATTCAAGTAATGAGTTCGATCCGAAAGTCTTTAGGTTTTCGGGACGCTTTAAAAAGGTGAAGACGCCGCTAATTGCTTGTAATTTAGTCACTAATTCTTGGTCAGCCATTATCTGGTTGACTGACATAGCTAAATTGTAGTATTCAAGGTAGCTGGTATGTGGACGGTAAGTAATAGTGTAGCGTCCACTTACTAGTTTTAAGGGCAAGCTTTTGGCAGCCCCATTAACTACTACTGTGTTAGCAACACGTGGCAGTTTAACAGTCACTTCCTGGCCAAAGGGGATATTTAATTCTATTTTGATGGTGTGGTTTTTATCTGTTTCCAGCCGATAATCGACTTCTAAGTTACCGTATGAGCTTTTATAGTGTCCCTGGACGTGTTTAAGGCGGTAGTCAAATTGCGGGGCAAAAGTTACTTGTTGGTAGCCATTCTTTTGGGCGGCTAACCCCAAAACTTGCTGGTAGACCCATTGCATAACGGCTCCTATGGAGTAGTGGTTCAATGAATTCATTCCCTCAGGATTCATTGAACCGTCCGGCAAGACAGAATTCCAACGTTCCCAAATAGTTGTTGCGCCAAGATCAACAGCATAAAGCCAACTAGGAAAGTCTTTGTTCAAGAAAATTTGCATGGCTAGCTTGTGCTCGCCATTTTCTGAAAGAACTTGGCAAATTATAGGGGTGCCGACAAAACCGGTCTTTAAGTGGTTATTGTCCTTGCGAAGACGGTTAACCAGATCCTTGACAACACGATTTTTATGTTCTTTTGAAACGAGGTTGAAGTGTAAGGCAAGTGCATAAGCAGTCTGGGTATCAATAGCCAGCCGGCCAGTAGTTGTGATGTATTCATTAGCAATTGCTTCTTTAACTCTCTGGGCTTGGTCAGAATAATGTTGGGCCTCATTTTGGAATCCAAGAACTTTAGCAGCTCGCGCGACAATCAAACTAGAATAATAATAGTAAACCGAAGCAATAAAGTCTTCATCCGTTTTACCTGTTGGAATGGCGGGATTTTCGCCATCTAAGGAGAGCCAGTCGCCAAATTGAAAGCAACCAGTCCACAAGTCCCTGGTTGAGCTTGCTTGGCTAATCCAATTGACCCAGGCCTTCATGTTTGAATAATTTTGCCGTAAAATAGCTGGATCATTATAGGCCTGGTAAACTGTCCACGGAATAACGGTAGCGGCATCACCCCAAATTGCGGCACCACCACTATCATTGCCAAATGCAGGGGCATACATGGGCAACATGCCTTGGTGAGTCTCCTGTTCAATTTTCATATCTTGAGCGTATTTTTTAAAGAAAGCATAACAGTCCATATTTAGGACAGCGGTCCCGACAAAAACAGCAGCATCGCCAGACCAGCCTAACCGTTCATCTCGTTGGGGACAGTCGGTAGGAATATCAAAAAAGTTGCTCTTTTGTCCCCAGACGATATTTTGTAAGAGGCGGTTAACCTTCTCATTATCAGTCTTAATGCTACCAGTTACTGCCATATCAGAGTAAATAACGGCTGCTCTAAAGTCCCTTTTATTTAGTGGCTTGGTGTTACCAGTTACCTTAACGTAACGGTAGCCAAAGTAAGTGAAGTGGGGCCGTACCCACTTGGACTTTCCGCCGGAAGTATAATGAAAAGCAGCTCTGGCTGCCCTTAAGTTATCCCGGTAAAAATTGCCATTTTGTAAAATTTCGCCTACTTGTAGTTTGATGGTTGTACCGGTTGGCTCTTGGTTGAACAGTTCAGGCCAACCAGCATGATTTTGTCCAAAGTCTAAAACGGTTTCGCCTGCAGGGGTATAAATAATTTTTTTAACAGGTAGATATTCTTTAACTTCAAGTGGCAAGCTTAGCCGATCCTGCAAAATACTTTTGGAATAATCAAGTTTAATAGCGGGTTGCCAATTAGCAGGTTCGCTAGAATCGTCGTAATCTTCGCCATAATATATTGCTGAATGAGTAATTTTTCCAGCGGTGGTTAACCAAGAATTATCGCTTACGATGATTTCTTCTGAACCATCAGTGTAGTGAAGATGAAGTTCAGCTAGTGCCATTTGACGGTTACCATAAATATTTTCCTGGCCGCCCTCAAAACCGAAATTGCCTTTATACCAGCCATCACCCAAGGAAATTAACAGTTCTTGGTTGGTAGCTGGGTGCAGAAAGTTGGTTACATCGTAGGTTTGGACTTGCGTTAACTGATCATAGGCCGTAATGCCAGGAGCCAGTACTTCTGCACTGATTTTCTTGCTGTTTAAGTAAGTTTCATAGACTCCTAAGCCAGTCATGTAAAGTCGTGCCTGGGCTATTTTTTTATGCAAGCGGAATTCTTTTTTAAGAAGGGTGTTTTGCAGGTGATGATCAGGATTACCGATCCAGCTTGCGGTAAAGGGTTCGTCCATTTTGCCCGTTTCAAAAAAACTGGTCTTACTTCTTTCAGTAGCTGCATTTTTGATTGAAACAGTCACTGCGTAGCGCGTGCGCGGAATTAGGTTAATTTCAAAATCAAAAAAATTGTTGCTATATTTTTCCCAAGCAGATTCGTAAACAACGGTATCGGCGGTCACAGTGATTTTTTTCTGGGCATCTTGTGGTGGCTCTGAACTACTTACGTCGAAGGTGACATGTAGGTGATTATCTAACTGATAGCCTAGGGGCTCGGTTAAGTGGTTAATTGCCAGCTGATTAATTGCAATCATTGTTGTAGTCTCCTCTACAAATGGGTATCAAAGCTGCCGCAGAAAGGATCGACGGGATTTTTACCGACAAATTCTTCTTGTCCCATCATCTTTTTAATAAGGGCATCGATGGTTACATCATTTCCGGTGTAGGCATTGATATAAGTCGAAACCATTGGGACATCAAACAAGTGATATGGGTTGCAAGTTGAAACAAAAACGGTGGGAATATCCCTCATAAACCAAGGTGCATCCGCAGCCATCAAGTGCACCCAGTTCAGTCTAGTGGTAGTTTGGTTGCTAGCGGTCTCCACGTTGGCAACATAGAGAGCTAAATCGAAGCGGTCTTGCTCATATCGAATTCCGCCAGCAAAAACTTCCTTGAAGTCTAAGTTTTTTTGCTCAAAAACAGTGACTAGAAAACCTTTTTCTGCAAGTTTTTGCTTAAATTTAGCTGTTACCTGACCGCCTTCCTTAAAGCCACCATCGTCCGTGTCACCTAAAACAACCAAACGGACCCGGGGATATTTTTGGGGCGTAAGGGGTAGGAGTTGGTCTCGGTCCTTTACCAAAGTTACGGCTTCTTTAGCCACTTTAGCAGCAAGTTCCTGGTGTTTAGTTAGTTGTAAGTCAATTCTGTTTTTTGCCGGCTCACAAAGTTGGTTGTTAGTATCCATAACTCCTTGCGCAACTTTAGTGGCAATAATTCTAGTTACGGCTTCGTCAACGCGCTTCATTGTGATGATGCCGCGTTCAACAGCATCAGTAATATATTGATAATCTTCGTCAATGTCCTTATTAAAAAGAATCATATCTATTCCAGCATTGATGGTTGCGGGCAGGGCCTTTGCGCGAGGCAAGATGGCATTATAACCAATCATTGGCGTAGCATCAGTAATGGCCAAGCCGTTGAAGTTTAAAGTTTGCCGAAGTAGACCATCAATTAAGAGTTTAGAAGTAGAAGCGGGGCGTAAGTCTTGGTCGCTGATCCCGGCTTGCAATTTGCGTTCCCATGCTGGTTGCATAATGTGCCCAATCATAATGCTGGGAAGGCCGTTTTCAATTAGATGACGGTAGATTTGCCCGTATGATTCCAGCCATGCAGTGGTCGAAAGTGAGTTGATTGAACTTACTAGATGTTGGTCGCGTTCATCTACTCCGTCCCCCGGAAAATGCTTGGCTACCGGAATTATCTGATTGGCCTTAAGACCGGCAATCTGAGCGTCTGCCATGCTGCTGACCTGCTCTTGGTCACTACCAAAGGTCCGGACATTCATGATTGGATTGTGGAAGTTTTGATCAAGATCAACAATTGGCGCAAAGGACATATTGCAACCAACTTGCTTTGCTTCATAACCAGAGACTTCACCGAGATTATAAGCATTTTCCGTATTAGCGGTGGCAGCAACTTGTAAGGGCCGGCCAAACCAGGTACCGCCATTAACTAAGCCATTACCGCCGGCTTCTAAATTGGCTGCGATAAAAAGTGGGGTGGTACTAGACTTTTGTGAAGTCATGATGGCATGTTGCAGTTTTTGGGCGTCATCTGGACGATACATAATGCCGCCCGGTTGATAAGTTTTAACAAATTTTTGCAATTCATTGCTTTCCCCAACTTGCCCAATGACAAAGAAGAGTTGACCAATTTTTTCATTAGTTGACATACCCGCGACTTTTCTATTAACAAAGTCGATTTGAGAAGCAGATAAGTTGTACGGCTTCCTAGATAGATCTGTCATATTTTTCCTCCATCTGATATAAATATAAATTAAAGTTTAGCTTTATTTTATGCTAGTACCCCCATTCTTGCTATTGCTAAAAGACATATAAGTTGTGTTGATTTCACAGTTTTTTATACAATGAAGTTACTGCAGGGTAAATATTGATGTAAATTATTAGAGACTAAGGAAGGCGGCAAGAACAGTTGAAAGAGCAAATTTTACGATTACTGCGAAAAAACAATTCTCCCAAAGACTGGGCAGACGTGTTAGCAGCGGTTGAAAAGAATGGTAATCTGACTGAACAGGTAGGCAGAATTGGCGATGAACCGGTCTACCGCTTCTTTGACACGTATTCTGACCACTTAATTCTTAATAGTAGTTCGATCTCAATTGCGGTTCAACCCACTGAATCTTTCATACCTTTTCACACACATGATTATGTAGAAATTATGATTCCATTGGTAAAAGATTGCACAGTGGTTTTAGAACATTCGGAAGTCACGGTTAAAAAGGATGACTTAATCTTCATGGGTAATAGGACGATTCATAAGGTTCAGCCAATTGACAAAAATAGTGTTGTGGTCAACATTGCCCTAAGAAGTTCAGCATTTTCGTTAAATGAACTCGACTATTTAAATCGCAAAGAAAAAGGTTCCAATATTTCTAACATACTCTTTTCTCTGTTGTCAGATGAAGAATATGGGGAGGGGCGTTACAGCTTATTTGAGATTAACCATGATGCTAAAATCAGACAGCTAGTTTATGATCTGATAGCAGAGTACTACCATCCTGATGTGCAATCCGATCAACTGATTCGGCTCGAGATGCTGACACTTTTTTCGCGCTTAATTCGCCAAGCTGCTAAGGCAGAAATTAAAGTAAAAGATTATCAAAAAAAGCATAACAATTTATTATCACTATTGTTGTATATTGAAAAACACTACAGTAATATTACCCTACAAAAAATGGCTACCCATTTTGGCTTCAACCCGAATTACTTATCAGATTATCTTAAAAAGCACACGGGCAAGACCTTTATTCAGTTGGTGCACTTGCAGCGCATCAATGTTGCGGCTGAATATCTGACCTATACTACAGCGCCAATTGAGCGAATAGCCAATCGCGTTGGTTATGAGAATCCCTCTTACTTTTATAAGATCTTCAAAAAATATGTTGGAATATCGCCGGCGCAATATCGTCAACAAAACGATTAAGCGGACTGACAACTTATTTGTCAGCCCGATTTTGCGGTAGTTGCTTAAAAGAAAACTGGGAAATGAATATAATTTGTCTGCTTTTTGAATATGGTTATCTTGGGATCTGACTAATATACTTTATTTGAAAATGAAAGCGAATAAAAGTATTAAGGAGAAACGAAAGTGAAAAAATTCCAAAAATGGCTAGAAAAATACCTAGTCCCATTTTCAAACAAATTAGGGCAAAACAAGGTCCTGCAAAGCATTTCGGCTGGAATGGTAATGACGCTGCCAGTCACAATTGGCGCCTCAATTTTCTCGATTTTTGCTAGTTTTCCGATTAAGCCAGTAGCTGATTGGTTTGCAAAGATTGGCGTGACCAGTTCGATGACAGCTATTGTCAATGGTACGATGAACATTTTGGCGGTTTTTATTGCCTTTTCAATTGCCTATAACTATGCGCAAAAGGCTAATGCCAATGGTGCCATTGCTGGATTATTCAGTTTAGCCAGTTTTTTTATTTTGATGCCACAAGTTGTTCCGGGCAAAAAGCCAGTGAACGCTTTTCAAATTACTTATCTAGGTAGTGAAGGGATTATTGTTGCAATTTTACTTTCTGTTTTAATTGGCGTATTTTACGTGAAATTAAGTAGAAATAAGAAATTGACGATTAAGTTACCAGATTCGGTACCAAGCATGGTCAGTTCTTCACTCGAACCTCTGATTATTGGGATCATTATCTTTATAGCAGTTTTTATGGTTAGAGTGATTTTTGATTTTTCACCATTTGATAGTGTCTTTGACTTTATTAATAAGTTAATTACAAGTCCACTGCTGCACGTTGGTGGTTCACCGATTACCTTAATTCTCATTATGGTTTTGTCAAATCTATTGTTTACGTTTGGTATTCATCCAGCGGCAATTCAATCTGTGATTATTCCAATTGTTATCTCAATGATGGTGGGCAGTACGCCTGCATATCAGGCTGGTAAAACGATTCCTTATTTAAGCAATCTAGTAGTGTTTGCCTTTTCAAATAATGATGCCGCAGGTGCCACCCTTAGTTTAGTGTTAATTGCACTACTTTTTGGAAAATCAAAGCGGTACAAAGAATTCTTCAAGGTATCAGCTTTACCTAACATTTTTAATATCAATGAACCAATTATTTTTGGAATGCCAATTGTGTTAAATCCACTGATGTTTATCCCATTTATTCTGTCCAGCTTTATTTCTGGCGGGGTAGCTTTGTTGGCAGTTAAAGTTGGTTTTATAACCAATTACAATCCGAGCCTGGGCATGGGGATGCCGTGGACAATGCCTAAGTTAATTTCTGATGCAATGATTATGGGCTGGCAGGGTGCAGTTGTATGGTTGATTAACTTTGCATTGATGGTTGTTGTTTATCTGCCCTTCTTTAGAGTAGCTGACAACCAAGCTTTTGAGGAGGAAAATAAATAAGGATGAGTAATTATTATCAGCTTGCAGATGACTTTCCCCAAGACTTTTTGTGGGGGGCGAGTACTTCTGCCTTTCAGGTCGAAGGTGCCGCCAAAATTGATGGTAAGGGTATTACCGTGGCGGATCAACGTTCTAAAAAAGGTAAATATCTTGATACTTCAATTTCAGTTGACCACTATCATCACCTTGAAGAAGATGTTGCGTTAATGGCTGAACTCGGCCTAAAAAGTTACCGTTTTTCAATTTCTTGGGCCCGTATTTTTCCTCATGGAAATGATGAAAAACCCAATCAAAAGGGGGTTGATTTTTATGACAAATTAATCAAGTTGTTAGTGAAAAATAAGATTGAGCCCATCGTTACACTATTTCATTTTGACTGTCCCGTAGCCTTAGTCGAACAGTATGGCGGCTGGGCTAGCCGCCGAGCAATAACGGACTATTATCGCTATGCCAAAACCCTGTTCGAATTGTATGGTGATCGGGTAAATTACTGGTTAACGATCAATGAGCAATCTTTACTGGCAAATGTACCAGCGATGAACGGAATTAAAGATGATAATATGCTCAAGTTGCGGCAAAAAGGTGAAAATTCCAATTACAACATGTTCTTGGCACAAGCAAAGGTTTATGCGCTATGCCATGAGCTGTTTCCTGAAGCAAAAATTGGGCCAGCAGTTTCGTATATGACGAATTTCCCTTATGACCATACATCAGCCAATGCCTTAAAGAGCAAGTCGATGGAAGATTTGATTTCTTTTATTGACATGGATGTAGCCTTGAGAGGTGAATTACCGTCTTATTACCTGCGCTACTTAAAAGATAATAAATTAGTTTTAGATATTCACGATGGTGACGAAGAAATATTGCAAAACGGGCGGGCCAACTTTCTTGGACTAAACTGGTATTCAACTTCGGTTTTCAAACTTAGTCACCAAGAAAATCCCAAAATGCTTGCTGGTGTAATTTCAAACGTTGAGAAGGTAAGGGATAAGCGGTTAATGAACTCTGAATGGGATTTTTCGTACGATCCGGTAGGCTTGCGGTTTGCATTGCAAAAGGTTAATGATCGTTATCCTAACATCCCAATCATCATTACCGAATGCGGCTGGCCTGAGCGGGAAGAACTGGATAATGGGGCAGTTCATGATCAAAAGCGAATTAAGTACTTGAATGGACATATTTTTGAATTGCGGGAAGCGATAAGAGATGGGGTCAACGTAATATCCTTTAACCCTTGGTCCTTCCTGGATTTATTAAGTGTTAATGATGGCATGGATAAGCGCTATGGCTTAGTTTTCGTTAATCGCGACAACGAGTCGGAAAAAGACCTGGCAAGATATCCAAAGGATAGTTTTTACTTTTACCAAAAGGTAATCAAGACCAACGCCAAGAATGTCGTTGAGTTAAACATTAACGAAGCAAAGTAAAAGGACCGAAAATAGGCTTGGCTAAGATTGATATATCGACCTGAATGATGGCTAGAACTAAGCTCCCGGCTCAAGCCAATCAGTTGATGAGTAGATAGCAAACTAGTAGGCTGTATTTTATCTAAGTATCTAAAGAGCTGTAAATTTAATAGTTTACAGCTTTTTGTGTGACTGATGATGGGATTAAATTACATAACTAACAATTGGTTAGTGAATCGATAATTTTAGCTAAAGCAAATTAAAAAAGTTTATTAATGCTTACGATTGTAAACATTTTGCAACAATAACATTTATAACAACGGGTTGCTAGAATAATCTTTTTAGACATTTAAATAACGCCCAAGGGGGTCGATTTTGTCCGTGAATCCGGTATAATTAGGGTATCTCAAAGGAGGTTTTAGCAATGATGTGTGATAATATTTATCTCAAAGTTTTATGGGTAATTGTTTATGCGATTACCGCTTACTATACTTTTACGGGCAATATGATGATGGGAATGTACTGGATGGCTGGTGGGATGCTAGCCCAAGCCGTAGTTGATTTGGTTTACCACTTTATGCCTGGCAGTAAGAAATGTTAAAAAGCAGCTTCAGCTGAAGCTGCTTTTTTAGTGCTTATTTTCTGTAATGAAGCTTTGGATGATTTTTTCGCGAACCGCTAAAAAAATCTGGTTGTGGCCGGTGGGGTGGACCCGGTTGGTTAATAAAATTAGTCCTGTCTTTTTGACACGGTCTAATAAGAGTAGGATGCCTGTATATCCGGTGTGTAGAATTAGGGGATAGTGCAGCTCGGGATCAAAGCACAGGTCCCACCCCCAAGAGCGCGGCCGAAGACCGGTTGGATTTTTATTGTCAAACAATAGGCTGACCACCTCTTGGCTGAAAGGCAGAATCTGGTCGTCCAGTCCCAGGTATCCCTTAGAAATTGTAATCAGATCATTCATGGAAGCAAAGAGACCAGCAGAACCACAATCACTACCTAGTTGCCGCGCCTTGGGGTCATGCGGAACACCTTGCAGGCTACTGTTTTGAAACATGACTGTGGGCACACAGTCGGTTTTTTCAGGGGTAAAAGTAGTGTTTTTAAGTCCCATTGGCTTGATAATCTCTTGCATACCGACTTTTTGCACAGGCTGACCATAAATGGCCTTGATAACCAGACCCAGCAAAATAAAGTTGGTGTCGGCGTAGCGGACGCGCTGTTCAAATTCTTCTGTTACCGGTAGGTGAATGATCGCATTAAGCAACTCGTCGTGGGTTAATTGGTCACGATGGTCGATCCAGCCGCGAATACCGGAAGTATGAGTCATTAGATGAAAGAGGCGAACTCTTTCGTCTTTGAATTCGGGGATAAAATCATGAAGCGGTTCAGTAAAGTTGAGCCGATCTTCCTGGTAGAGTTTGAGCAAAATATTTTCCGTAACCAGAACTTTGGTTAGACTGGCTAAATCATATTCGGCAAAAGGACTGAGTTGGGTCACGTTGGGATAGGTGCTGGCAAAGCCAACCGTGGAAGTGAAAAGCTGCTGATTGTTGATAAAGGCGTAATTCACGCCAGGCACGATACGTTCGGTGACCAGAGACTCAATTAAGTTTTGGGTGCTTGAATAATCAATCATAAAATATCCTTAATATAATTTGTTCCGTTACTGTATATTATAACTAATTAGCGCAGAATTATACGGATTTACGGCATAATAGAGCTTTTAACGATAAAAGTGGTTTTTAAAAAATGCGCTAGTTAGTCTGTAACTTAGCGCATTTAATCGTTTAAAGCAATTATTTAGAGATTTTTTTATTTAACTGGTCGATTGTCTTACGGGCAAAAACTTTTGAAGTGATTCCGATGCTTACGTAAATAATGCTGTAACCTAGAGTGAAGCCGATAAGCGTTGGAAAATTGCCAGGCATCCATCCAGCAAGCACAAAAATTGGCATCTGTAAGATATAAGTAATTAAGAAGTGAGTGAGGGTCTGCTTATTGATACTCCATTTTTCTTGATCAAAACAAGTGCTACTGCCGCCGTAAATTGCTCCGATTAATGCCCATAAGCTCATGGCTGCTAGCGTTGCCTGCACGGGATTGGCAAATTGACTGACAAACTGGGGGGTGGAAGGCCAAAATTGGGTTGAATGGACTGCAAAAGAATAGCTAATTGCTAGTAACAATCCGATTGTCACACCGATTGGGGCACTAATAAGAACGCGGATAATAATGGCTTTGATATTTTTCATGGTAGGTACTCCTTGTTGATTACTTGCATGTAGCGACGCGAGGTATAGGTTGTTTTGCCATTTTTGAGGATGACTTGGTAGATTCCGTTACGGGTAAGAGCAAATTCCTGAATGCAACTAAAATTTAGGATTTCAGAACTAGAAATTTGGACAAATAGGCGGTAGGGTAAAAGTTCTCTGATTTCATAAAGTCTTTTTTTGAGCTGGTAGAGTCCATCTATGGTTTCGCAAACAACTGCCTTGTTTTCAGTATGAATTGAGATGATTTCATAATAGGGAATAATTTTTTTACGACCTGCGCGGTAACCGGTAATGGCTTGGTCATTCAAGAACCGATCCAGGTTATTGCGCAGGTTGGTGCTATCCGCATCAATCTGGGGCGTGTTGACAGTAATAAAAAGCTCCTTTAGATCAGCAATTGCTGTTTGGTTTACTAGCATATGGTAACTTCCTTTCTTGAAGCCTAAGATAACAAAAACTGCCAAGTCCTGGCAATTGCTTACGGATAATCGGTTGATTTGCAGGCATAAGTGGTAAGCAGAGCAGCCATTAGTATTGCGTTTAAAATAGCTAGCATGCTATAATACTCTTTGCCAAAGCAGTTAGTGGAGAGCAGACAGTATAACTTTCATTTGGAAGAAATTGCTTGACAATCATGATGTAGTCTAGCATAATAATTACTGTTGATTTTGCCCGTTGGTCAAATGGTTAAGACGCCACCCTCTCAAGGTGGAGTTACGAGTTCAATTCTCGTACGGGTGATTTTTAACACTGGGATATAGCCAAATGGTAAGGCACAGGTTTCTGGTTCCTGCATGTTTCGGTTCGAGCCCGGATATCCCAATTTTTGTGATTTGTCTTAGTTTCAACTAGCTTCAAACGTTGATACTAAGGCATTTTTATTTTTTCTGATTTTCTGAAATTAACTGAAATTAGCCCATTCGGTGCAAAATTCGGTGCAAAATTTTTGGCAGTGGTGGATTAATCAAAATATCCTAAAATTGGTAAAGTTAACTACTAAAAAGTGTTATAATACCAGGTGTTCGTAGCTTTAATAGTTTATAGTTTAATTACCTCAGAAAGTCCATTCCGGGCTTTCTTTTTTTGCTTAAAATAGCTAAATCGGTGCAAAATTTTACGTTCAAGAATATAGGCGTCCCCCGAACATACCAAAAAGGGATGCACAGATAACTTAGCGCATCCCTATATAGTTGATTTTTATTTGATTTGTACCAGGTACATTAGCATATTCTAGCGTTGTCTTTGCCTTTTAGGCATAGTTTATGTAAGTTTATGTATAAATAAATCAAAACGCTTAGAGGGCTGAAATAAGCCATATTAGGAGGGCATAAGTGGAAACAGTAAGAGTATTTCTTAAACATGATTTAGGTATATTTGCTATTCGTTCCGGAAGACGCAAGACAGATTTATTGGCTGATAAGGTCGACCACTTAACCACGGTTAATGTGGAACGTACTACTGAAAATATAGCATTTGCTGAAAATGTTACCTGGTGCGTTGGTAAGGCTATTCAGGCATGCTCTATTAAGTCTAGGAAGATACTTACTGGTGTTTACCTGTTGGATCAATTAAATAAAACGGTCATGAAAGAAATAGGCTATGGCCAATCTAGGTATTGGGAGCTAAAGCAGATAGCCTTAGATGAATTCATGGAAAACTTTGCTGCATACCAGAAAGAGATAGGATTAGAACCATATATTAAGTTAGTAAAATAGAGGTCGCATTTTACGACCTCAGGTTATATGGTTTGAGGTCGTTAAGAACGCCCACGATCTAACCACCCCAAAAGTGGGGTCGTTGATAGGTCATAGCGTAAAATTGCGTTTTGATTAATCATAACTCAGAATTGAGTTTTGTCTTTAGGAGCACCCAAAAGTGGGGTGTCGTGTTTTACGACTCCCTTAAGGAAAATGTTCAGGTTTTTTCAGATTCTAAATAGGTCTGAACGATTTAAAACAAGTGTAGTTATAACTACGGTTGTATCCTAGCAAATACTAGCATTTACTAGGGTATTTATTTAACAAAAAACAGGCTAAAGTATTGATCTACAGCCTTTTTGCTACTGCACACTTTTTAAATGATGTGCACCCTTTTTTGATGCGTAAGTATTCAACGATTATGGCAACCAATCCAAAAATGGTTTGGTTAAAATATAATCTGTAGGTACATCTATTAAGCCAAATAGGTATTCCCCAAAAACGGGGAATAATAAATTATGCATCCCTAATAATCTAACTACCTAAGAAAACATGTAATTTTATTTAGCAGCCCTCAATATTGAGTTGTCCTCGAGTTTGTAGGAAGGCGCAAAATTGAGCTCTCTTTTTGCTGTAATAAGTATTAACGAACGCAATTATGCGTTGGTACATTAAGGGGTGTCCAAAATGGACCTCCCTTTGGCCACAGTATGAATGACGGCGAACGAAACGTTCTCCTCTTTGGTAGGGATGAACCAATTAGAATAGATAGTTATATGAATTTTAGGAGAAAGCAATTATGGATTCTCCTATAGTGTACCGGGCTCAATTTTGCGCCGGGCTAAACAGGTCGTTCTGAACGATCTGTTTTTGTTTGAAGAATATCAGAATCCAATTGTGGTTTTTGACCTAATTGGGCATAACAGGTCAATTAGATTGACTTGTTTTTACGTTAGTAATCAATACGGAATAATGGGGCTGCAATCCTCTTGGCCACGGCATAATCTCACTAACAATTTGTTATTGAGAAGGCAGCATTAACTCTTAACGGGCTCAAATGTGAGCTGGTCGTGGACAAATAAATTTATTCCGAAATGGGTCACAACCATAACGGATTTTCTAAGTGGGTCTGAGCCACTTAGAGATATTTAATAAGTAGTTGTAGCTATATAAGAGGGCCCTGAATTGTGGCGTCATGTTTTTATGATAAGGGGTCGGTAATTCAAAGCCCCCTTTAGATTAATAGGTAGAGGTTCGTGTGCGTACTCCCTATACAATTAAACGATAACGGGATACCAGAGCATCTATTCAGGAGGCTGTAGTTGTAACTACACCCTATACAGTTATAAATAATTATCCACAGCCCCCCTATCTTAAAATGTTTTGAATTCAGTTTTTAAAAGAGAAGGCACCATTATATAATAAGATATTTATGATTATTATATGATAGATACTTGTGATAATATATTTACAAAATATTTGTTAGGAGTAACACTATGAAAGTAAATATTAAGAAATTTGGGTTTGCATTAGTCTGTGCTAGCTTATTAGCATCTGCGGCACCAGCAACAGCACCTGTTTCGACTGTTTCAGCGACTAGCAAAAGTCAAACAGTTAAGATTAATGGCGTTAAGATGACTATAAAAGAGTTTGAACGCAGACTGAATAAAGCCAAGGTAGTATATTATGCCAGTAATGAAGAAATTGATAAAGCCTTAAAGCAAGGTGGCAGAGTTTCTAAAGTGAAAACTGTCAAGAAAATTAAAGGTAGTAAAAAAGCTCCTAAAGCAAGTGCTTCAGGTGCCGGAGTAGCAGCTCCTGTACTGGCGCTTGCTGCAATTCCGGAAGTGGGAACAGCAGTACTTATTACGGGGGGTATCATTCTTGTAGGAGGTGCAGCCATAGCTACAGGAACCCGTTTGTACAGCAAAATTAAGGATAAGTTTAATAACGCTAAACCTCATAAGTCGCATGCAAGGCGTAGTACCCATGACAAACATACTGGAAAAGGATCCGGTGGCTATGAAAAGAAAAAAGGCGGAGGAAAACATGGTAGAGGGAAAAAATGGAAAATAAACAAGTAAAAATTGAAAAAATTTTAAGACTAGATGAGTATATAGGTAGCAATAACTTGTTAGAAGTTTATTCTAAGTATCGTGATAGTGATAGTTTTTTGCTTGGTTATTTGATAGACGAGCTGGATGAATATTATATATTTGAAACAATCGATGATTACGGCGCGTTAGATGGCTTTTCATTGTATGCGAAATCAGACGTTGACGAGATACTATCCCATACCAGTTACACGGGAATATATGAAAGTTATGTTCATTTACAAAAAGAAAAAGGAACTTATGACATTTTTTCTTTAGGACAGCAATATAAATCTGTGCCTAAAAAATCCATTTTGAGTATACTAGAATATTGTTATCTTCATAAAAAAATAATTATGCTTAATGAAACTGATCACGAAATTTCAAGAGGTGGAAGAGTATTAAGTATTGATAATAGCACAATTACTTTAGATCAGGTTAGTTATTATAATGATTGGGAAAACTCTGAAATAGAAATTAACCAAAATGTGCCAATAGAAATCAGTAAAATAATAGGATTAGACATTATTAGTAAAGATAATTACCTTTACGAACAATATCTTAAGCAAAAATAGCTAATTAATTTATTCATACAATATAAGTTAGAAAGTCACCCTTTGGGTGGCTTTTTTAGTGAATATAGCAGACCATGAGTTTTTTCGTAATCCTTTAGGTATTTCAGTAGGTAAGCAACTGCGGTTAAGCTTGTTATAGCAAGGTTTACTATTTTTATACCCCCCTATAAAAAAGTTTGAAAAATTGGTGTATCACGCAAGGAAACGACACTGTAGCGTCTCCTCTGTAGCGAAAATAGGAGGGGGCTTATAAATTATAGCTGCAGCACTGAATCGGTGCCTCAGCATCCCTGGTAGTGGTAATGCTATGGTCATTGAATAAAAAAGCAAGCATTTTCCAGCAATTAGGGTGTAAAGATAATAGCTACAAAGACCGTTGTATAAGGATTAATGCAATTAAAAGATGTGCGCAAAGTGCACACAAAAAAATTCATAAAGGGTGCACTCACGGAATTTATTATTGTGAGGGATGCTGTCTACTATTCCCTCTATACCAGTCTTTATAAGCTGCGTTCCTGTTTTAGGTACGCTGCATACTAACCATAGTAAAAGTTAGCATTTGTAAGCATAAAAAAGCAGTCGCACTTTACGACTGTATTCTGATTTATATAATATCTTCTAGCCGTTTGACTTTACGCTTAACTTGGTTGTCCTTGAAGGTATAAACGTAAAACTTTTTAGTTGAAAAGGAGCCACATAACAATATAGGTGTGCCATCATGTTCAACGGCTATCCTAGACCAGTAGGCCTAGTTTATGCATAAATAAATTAAAAGACTTAGAATGCAAAATAGTATTTACTAGGATTTCTATTTAACAAAAAAGGCCAAAGTGGTAATCATAGTCTGTTTTAGCACTGCCCACTTTTTTAAAATATCCCGCTATTTTAGTACATGGGTAAACAACAATACTCCCAAAATTAATATTGTTGCTAAAATAACCAAGGCAATCCAATTAAACCAATGTTTGTGCTTGTCTTTCGTGCTATCTGTTACTCCTTTAATTTTTATAATCCAGTAAAACAATAGTTCAATAATGCCCCACATCATTAATCCAAATACGGCGGCAAGAATTAAAGTTTGTCCTAATGAAGTTGGTGTACTACCGATATTTTTGAATAAATCAGTAAGTAAATTCATCCCACCAAAGATAACAAATGTGATAGCCGTGAAAATACCTAGAATTGTAATGAATTCAGTATAGATGCTATTTATTTTACTGGTGATTTTTTGTAAATCATGTTGTTGATCTGCAATTATGATTTTTTGACCGTAAATTTTATTCTCTTGATTACTGATATCATCAGATAATGAAGTTTGTTTTTCTTCTAATTCTTTTTGTTGCGTAAACAGTTCTACTTTTCTACCATCAAGATAGTTAATCCTGTCGATATAATTATTCGAACGGATTAGATCAGTGTACATTTCTAATCCGTAAAATAAGTCTTGATAATTATTTTTAATAAAATTCATTTTTTCAGTAAATGGACTGTTTAAGTTATCTCCTGCATCTTTTTTGTGAAAAAATTGTTCTAAATTAGTGTATGTAGAATCAAGACCCTGCTTTTCCTTACTGTACATAAAAGCGGGGTGACTTGTTAGCACGCTATTATTATTCCTTAAAAAAGTTGAAAATTCTTTTTGGTTATCTTCATTACTACTTAAAGTAATGAAAAAAATTTTGATGGTTGTTTCGTATTCATCATTGTTCAATTTTAATCACCTCAAAATCAATTATACATTAATAAAAGTGATAGTTTGATAGATATTTAGGCGAGCAAATAATAAAATCGGTTTAGTAACCAATTTAGAAATACTGTGGTTAAAAAATCTGTAGGTAGATTGGTTAAGCATAGCTTAACTACCTGAAAAGCAGGTAATTTTATTTTAAGAGCCCACAATATTGATCTATCTTCAAGTTTTTAGAAAAATTGGAAAACTGAGTTCGCATTATCGAAAATCAGATTTGAAAACTGCTGGTTACTGATAGTCAAAGCTGTTTTTTAGGTTACAGGTTATGTTTATTATATAATAAGTAAATGGTGATTTTTATATAATCTATAGTTGTGATAATATCGTTAATGAATTATTTGTTAAAGCAATTACAAAAGTACAGATTAAGAAATTTGGACTTGCATTAGTCTGTGTTAGCTTATTAGGATCTGCGGTGGCGCCAGCAGCAGTACCTGTTTCGAATGCTTCGGCGACTAGCAAAAGTCAAACAGTTAAGATTAATGGCTTTAAGATGACTATAAAAGAGTTGAACGCAAACTGAATAAATCAAAGGTAGTGTATATGCCAGTAAGGAAGAGATTGATAAGGCCTTAAAGCAGGGTGGCAGAGTTTCTAAAGTGAAAACTGTCAAGAAAAACAAACGTAATAAAAAAGCCACCAAAACGGGTGCTTCAGGTGCCGGAGCGGTTGGAGCAGCAGCTCCGGCATTAGCACTTGCTACAGGCTCAGGATTCGCTCCAGTTGTGTTAACTGTAGGTGGTACTATACTTGTTGGGTTAGTAGCTTTAAAAGCTGGTTCTGCTGCTTATAGAACAGCTGCGCAATACTTTTCCAAAAATTCGGGAAGATATAAAGAGAATAAGAAAATTAAGGAACATAGGACCCATCAGTCAAAACATAACAGGAACAAGCATCAAAGGGGACGAAGACGAGTTGATAAACTCGAAAAGAAAAAATTGAGAGAAAGTTGGAAGAATAACAAATAGAGGAGACTCCTGATGATAATCAAAAGAGAAAATTGGAATAACTACCTTGGTAAGGATATTTTACTAGAAGTTTATGGCAGGTCGCGAGATAGTAATTCATTTTTATTAGGTTACATGGTTATTGATATAGATCAATATTATATTTTCAAATCTATTGATGAATATGGTCTAATTGATGGATATGTTTTATATCTGAAAAATGAGATTGAAAAAATTGAATGTGATGACAAATATATAAAGACAATAGGTTTTAATATCGATTATCTTAAAAAAAGAAATTTGTTTGATCAACTAAATCTCAAACATATATATGATCAAATTCCTAAAGATAGTATTATCAGTATACTAGAATATTGTCGTGATAATCACTTTTATGTGACATTGACACAGACTAAAGATGACTACGTTGAAACCGGAGAAATTATTTCTGTTGACTCACAAAAAATAGCTGTTGATGAAAAAACTTACTGTAAAGATTTTGAAATAGCAGATGAAATTAGAAATACACCAATTTATATTAAAGATATTTTGACACTTGAGATTGTTAACAAAGAAAATTTTCTTTACAAACAATATCTTAAGCAAAAGTAGTTATTTAGCTTTATTCATACAATATAAATTGGAAAGTCACCTTTGGGTGGCTTTTTAGTGAATATAGCAGACCATGATATTTTTTCCGTAATCCTTAAGGTATTTCAGCTATTGCTTGGTGACTGACCGCACGGTTGCGCAACACTTTGTCAAACATCCTGGAGAGACTAGAAAACGCACGCTTGAGTATAAATAAAGCATAATAACAAATAAGGAGAAATTTATGATAATTAAAAGAAAAAATTGGAATGACTATCTTAACAAAAATATTTTAGTAGAGAAGTTCGGGGAATCGCAGTCAAACGGTGCATTTACCTTGGGCTACATGGTAGCTGATTTAGGTCAATATTATATTTTCGAAATCCTTGATGATATTGGTCGCTTATTGGTGTACACTCTGTGCAAGAAAACGGACATTGAAAGAATAGAATGTGATGATCCTTACACTAAAGTGTTCGATTTTTACGTAGATTATCAAAAGAAAAACAATAATTTTGATCGATTAGATTTGCAAAAGATGTATAAGCGTATTCCTAAATAAAGCATTAATACAATATTGGAATATTGCCGTGACAATAATTTCTACGTCTCACTTACTGAAGAACAGAGCGACTTTTACAAAACTGGAAGAGTTGTTTCAGTCGATTCGCAAAAAGTATTAATTGATGAAAAAACGTACAATAAGGATTTTGAGTTCGATACGACAGATGAACCTCCTACCAAGATTAGTGACATTTTGACATTGGAATTCGTATCTGAAAAGAATTATCTTTATGGACAATATTTAAAGCAAAAAAATAAGCAGTTGAAATCATAATTTCTTTTAGAAGACCAACTTTTGTTGGTTTTTTCGTTTGTTTCAGCTGCTTGTTATTTCTTTTATATTTGTATCATCAGAGTTTCTTGTTTTGTCCTAAATATGTATATTTAGCTTATTGCTGGGGAGCCACAAAGGCAGCATTGAAAATTCTCATGGGTGGCCTCATATTGTTAGACCTCATTACTTAGTTGGTAATTTTGTAGGCTCTTTTACGCCCAAGTTGATTGGTCGAGTAGGAAAGTATTGATTATGAAAAAGATAAAAGTTTTTTCTGTTATTTTAGAAGTCTTGGGATTTTTATTAGGTTTATTATTATTTCTAAATGAAGTTGGGATACCACTTAATACTGATTTTTATGGAAAAACTTTCAGTATTATTTATACGACTGGTGGCATTTTAACCATGACTAGCTGCCTTGTTCATGCAATCGATACTTTTAGTAAGTCGAGGATTAGGATGGTGATGACTGCTAGTTTTAGCTGTACCATCTTAAGTTGGCTATATGACTTAATCTTATTTCAGTTTGACCTGGGATTTTCAGATGTTACAGGGATACTAGCAATATTAGCTGCATTAATTATGTTAACCTATCTCAAAGATAAGAGACAATCTATGGCATAAGAAAACTGAGAAATGAGTTATAACAATAACTGCTTCTCTAAGCGGGTACTGCAAAAGCTGAAGTAAATGATCGTCGATGCTGTTAAGTTCTGAAACACGTCCAATATCCAATCATCAAAAAGGGTCCTAACTCCGATTAGTTGAAGTCAGGACCCTTTTTGTAATAAGGTCAGTTTGCATCTTTACCCTGAATGGCTAAGAACTATTTCAAATACTTAAGCAGCTGCGAGATTTCTGCTTCTTTTTGGGCTTGCGGCAGGCTATTATCCTGCAAGATTTCGAGCGCTTGACGTGCTACGGAATATACTTGTTCATCGCCACTGTCGCTTAGAGTGTAACCAATATTTAAAAATGTTTCCAAGCTGCTAGTGTTTTGATCTGCTAAGGCCTTTTTTATTAGAAGTTTAGCAATGGTTTTGAAATTTCGTCTTTTTTTACGTTTTTCCTTGCTTTTTTCGTAAGCTGGTAAGAACAGGGCAATACAAACAGCGGCTATTTCGGCAAATGCTGTTACCCATTCAGACAATGGACCAATTTCCATAATTTATCCCTTTCTGTAATAGTAATTATAATTTACTATCATAGCTCAATTAGCACAGTCTGGAAACAAGTTTGATTGTGAATATTTGCCATTGCAAACGCAAAATAAAGTTAAATATTTTGCCACAGAACAGTATTATTGGGGAGTTTGTTTATTTTAATGATCGCTTATGTTTACGTAATTTCTTTAAGGCCCATTCATAGTGGCTTGAAGTATTAGAAATAAAGTACGATCCAAGAGCATTATTGCCAGTCCACGAAAAAGTCTTCTTGGTAAAAAGTTCGTCATTGGTAAAGGAGGCCAGTAATTGCATTACTTGCTCGTGACTCTTATGCAACAGTTCTTCCATTTCTGCTAAATTAGTGGACTGGTGTTTTTCCTGAAATTTGTTGTTCAGATCGCCATAGTTGCGCCAATTGTATCCAGCTGGCAAAAAAGCTTGCTCTTTGCCGGCTTGGTTATTATTAATCCAATTCAGTAGCAAATTTTGCCATTCATACAGGTGAGCCAATACATCACGTACATTATGATCACGTTGCCAATGTGCCTCCTTCAGGTTACTAGTATCGAAAGTAAAATCAGCTTCACGGGCATCTTCAGGTAACGAACTAATTAAAGCAAGCAGTTTTTGATAAGCAGTATTGCTCGCATCAATCAACTCGGTCTTATTGGTGGGTCTGGTCATATTCAGATCTCATTTTAATTTATGGTATTACTAAAACAAGTTTAGTATACCGAAAGAAAGAGCTTTTTGAAAATCTGCTAGCTACTGAAGATCAAAACATTACTAAATTCGAAAATGAATGTAACAACACATTATTTAATGATATGATTGTTTTTCAAATACAGAGCCACAAATTTGGGATTAAGTAACAGATGGTAGTTTTGCTGCCACCAATAGGGCACTCCCGCCTAATAGCTAGCGGAGTCAGTGCGTTTTGGAGCAAACTTGCGGTGACATTGGTGAGCTGCGGGATATTAACAAATTGACCATCTCTTAACGTTTTTAAAATTTGAGGAGTGCTGGCTTAACTTTTACAAAAAATCTGAAAAAATAAATTTATTTCGTTAAATTAAAGATACTCTCTTATTCAAAGATAGTTTTCCAATTGGTGCTGGAGTATGCATCAAAACACATTCGAACCTGTTCTTCAGAACCTTTGTCACTACTTAAGTTAGGGAGATCATCAAATGAAAAATAAGAACTTTGAGTAGTTTCGTTGTTCTTGGTAAAGTGACCGCCGATTGCCTTACAAAGAAAGAAAATTTCACAAACTCCGTAAGGATACGCTACCGTACTGTGTTTTGCTAAATCATGAATGGCTATTACATTTTCAACCGTAATATCAATACCAGCTTCTTCCTTAGTTTCTTTAATGCAATTTTCTGCGACTGATAAGTTAACTTCGCACCAACCGCCGGGAATGGACCAAGTTCCGTCATTTTCTTTTACTAATAATATCTTATTATTAGTAAAAATTGCAGCTCGAGTAGCAATTTTGGGAGTTTGATATCCTACTTCATTACAGAAAAGTTGTTTAACTTGTTCAATTTTTAAACTTGATTTTTCTGCTATCATTTCAGCAGCTATATCTCTAATTCGTTGGTATCGTTCTTGGTCGAATTTATCTTTACCGTAGGTCAACCCGATTTGAGCTAAACTTTGTAACTCAACGGCCCATTTGATTAGTTTGTCATTTTCTTTCATAATGTAAACCTCTAATATATTTCAGATAGCAATATTATATGTTGGCTTAAATTAAAAGTAAATATATTTTTAATTTCACTTGAGTCTTGGCCTATCACATGATTTCAGCTATAACAACTTTTAGCTTCTTTGACTTTAATATTAATTTAAGCTTAAATATAAATAAGATATAAAATAAACAGTAACCGACATTTTTATACAAGGTGTATTTTGTTTCGTGCTGTCTATCTAGAAATAGAAAAGTGGGTGGAATGTTGACTAAGCAGATTATTAATGCTCACCAACTGACAAAGGAATACTAGGTGGTCGATCGCAAAAGCACTTTAGGTTCGGCCATCAAGTCTGTTTTTGCTCCCCAGACTACTACGGTTAGAGCGGTTGACCACTTAAACTTTGGCGTCAACGAAGGCGAAGCCGTTGGCTTTATTGGGCAAAATGGTGCAGGTAAAACCACAACGATTAAGATGTTGACGGGTACGCTTTACCCAACGTCTGGATACTGTTGGGTTAATGGTTTTGACCCGGTTAAGCGTCAAAACGATTTTAAGCGGTCAATTTCCGTTGTCATGGGAAATCGGTCTCAATTGTTTAATGATCTAACGCCTCGTGATTATCTGAACTTCCTGCAGGCAGTCTATGATCGAAATTTGGCCGAATTTAATGAAATTGTTGACCAAATTGCTCAGACATTGAAGGTCGAAGACAAGTTGAATTTGCAGACACGCAAGCTGTCTCTAGGTGAACGGATGAAAATTGAATTTTTGGCTGCAGTATCGATCAAGCCCAGGGTGCTTTTCTTAGACGAACCGACAATTGGGTTAGATGTCTTGGCAAAAAGAGATATCCGCAGTTTTTTGGTGAAGTTGAATAAGGAAAAGGGACTCACAATCTTCTTGACGTCTCATGATATGGAAGATATTGCGACCATTTGTGATCGACTAATAATTGTCAACCAGGGTAAACTCATTTGGGACGGACAGACTCAGGATCTAATCAAAAAATTCCAACAAAACAAGTACATTACTTTTAATAAGGCTGCGTCTTTTCGAGCTTTTAAGTTGAATGAGGACATTGTCAGTCAGGATGAGATTAAGATTACGATCAGGGTTCCAGCTAGTCAAGTTGATCAAAAGTTAAGCGAATTGATCGACGTTAAGGCGGGTACAGACTACAGTATTCAGGACTTAAAACTGGATGACATCATTTTTGAATTGTTTTCAAAAGGAGAATAGTAAATAGTGCGGGCCTATTTTGCAATTATGAAAATTGCTATGAAATCAATCCTTAATAATAAAAGCAGTGTCGCTATCTTATTATTGCAGTCGCTCGTCCCAATTATTGTGATGGGCTATTTGTGGTCAAGTATCTTGGCTCCCGGACAAAAAATCGGTGGAATGAGTAAAAATCAAATGCTGGTTTACTATTGCGGGGTCAACTTCATTAACTTTTTCGTGTGGTATGCGATCGATTGGGACCTGAATAACGATATCCATTCTGGTGAATTGTCCAATATCTTACACCGGCCAGTTGCTCTGCAGACCTACTACTTTTGCCGCATGTTAGGTGATCGTGCGGCAAATTTCTTGCTCTTGGCGCCGCTGGTGCTACTCGGCCTGGTCTACCTGTGTATGCACAGCGGCCTAGCCGTTTCTGTAATAACAATTGTTAAATTTCTGGTCAATATCGCCTTAACAGCAACCCTTTGGTTTATGTTTTCCTATCTCGTAGGTTGTTTGGCCTATTGGTTCGAAAATTTGTTTTTTGTGTTATTAGTCAAAGAAGTAATGGTTTCACTGCTTGCCGGTTATTATTTTCCCTTGGCAATTTTGCCTTCAGCTTGGCGCAGGGTCCTTAACTGGTTACCCTTTCAGTATTTTGGCGCTTTTCCAGTCACTTCCCTAATCAAGAAAACCTCTACAGTCTTTTGGCTCCAAAATGTTGCACTAGAAGTGATTTGGCTGGGGATTTTTTATGTGCTAATGATGGTAGCCAATAAAAGGGGACTGCATCAGTATTCAGATGTTCGAGGATAACAATGAAACAAAATTTATTGATGATCAAATCGTTGGTTAAAGTTTCTTTCTTGCAGGCGATGTCATATCGATTGGATGTTTTGTTTGGTCTACTATCATCAGTTATTTGGTTAGGCGTGCCCATTATCTTTTTCAAAGTTTTATATTTAAACGTCGATCAAATTGCCGGTTGGACTTTCAATGAAACACTTCTTCTGGTGGGTGTGTATACCCTAATTGATGGTATCATGATGGCTTTTTTGGTTAGTTCAATGCCTAGCCTAGAGCAAGACATTCGCGAGGGCACACTCGACAACATCTTGCTTAAACCGATTAATCCGCAATTATATTACTTCTGTCATGCAATTGACTTTACCCAGTTTTTAAATGCTCTGCTGGGATTAGCGGTGATTGTCTATGCGACTTGGGGTTATCAATTTAGGCTGACCCAAATCTTGCTTTTCATTATTTCATGTCTAGCCGGCAGCATCCTGTATTATTCGCTCTGGTTCTTGTGGACGATTACAACCTTTTGGTTTCCAACTAATTTTGGTCGCTCCGACCTCTTCTTGAGTCTGATTCAGCTTAGCCGCTACCCGTCCAGTATTTACCGGGGTGCTGGTAGCATCCTGTTTAACTTTTTGCTCCCTTTCGGAATGGTGGCGACACCAGCTACGGTCGTTTTATTGCATAAAAGTATGGCTGTCCTAATAGTGCAGCTTTTAGTAGCTGGGGTTTTTGCTCTACTTGATATGCTCTTTTGGAAATTGGGAATTAGCAAGTATGATGGAGCAGGACGCTAGCAATCAGAATGGTCCAGCACTCTAAAACATAAATTCCTGCGGGGTAAGTGGCCATTTGGCATCTGTATACCTGAAATTAAGTTTGAAATTAAAAAAACGCAAGCTGCTTTTGCAACTTGTGCTTTTTGTATGGCTACATGCCCGCCTTGATAATCTTCTGCTCGGCCATGGCCTTGCGCAAGGCCAGGAGGGCGGTATAGGTTGATAGGATGTAGACTTTCTTGGTAGGCAGCTGGGCTAGCTGATTAATTACTTCTTCGTAATTGTTGCAAGTAGTCATATTATCCGGCTCAAAACCGGCTACTTCAAGCCGGAAATGCATGTCTTTAGATCGTTCACCGCCGACCAAGATGTGCTTAATCTGATCATGGTTTAAATCTTCAAATTGGCCATCCCAGATCCAGGAGGTGTCGATACCATCGGCGTGATTGGCGTTAAGCAAGGTCACTAGGGAATAGTTGTCTTGTTCTGTATCCAACATGTGCAAGACTTCATCCAAGCCAACCGGATTCTTTACCAAAATTAAGTCGATTTTCTTGCCTGCATAAGTAATTAACTCTTGCCGGCCGAAGACGCGTTTGTTTCTGGAAAAGGAGCGGGCGATTTCATCTTCGCTTAAATCGAAGTGGCGAGCAACGGCATAAGCCGCTAGAGCATTATAGATATTGTAAGTACCACCAATGTCAATAGTGTATTCTTTAAGCCCCATTTGAAAGTGTAACCGGTTGGGGTTCTGTTCGATAATTCGATTGACCGAATAGGTTAATTGAGGGCGCTGGTAACCACAGTTGGGACAGAAGAAGTCGCCAAGATTGGCATAAATACGGTCGTGGTAGTGCAAAATGTGGTCACAACGCGGACAGAGGATGCCATCTGTGTTAACCGGGGCCGTCGTATCGTTTTGCTGCTGGTCACTGGGTAAGTTGAAGCCGAAAAAAAGTTTGGGGTTAGCTAACTCAACTGAAGAGAAAATACTGGCGTCGCCATTGGCAATAATCGTAGCTTGGGGTGCTAACTTGATGCCGGCCACGATTTTTTCATAAGTGGTGTAGATTTCGCCGTAGCGATCCATCTGGTCACGAAAAATATTAGTGAGGACGAAGCAAGTCGGCTGAAGCAACTTGGTTACCAGCTTCACGTTGGCTTCATCGACTTCCAAAACGGCAATACGCCGGTCAGCACCATTGTCCTTATGGGCCAAAAAAGCCGTAACAATTCCTTGTTCCATGTTTGAGCCAGACGGGTTAGTAAGGACATCGCCGTATTTCTCTCGGAGCGCCTCGACAATCAGTGCTGTAGTCATGGTTTTACCGTTGGTACCAGTTACAATCACGGTTTCGTAGCCGCTGGCTAAAGAAGTCAAAACTTCGGGGTCAAACTTCATGGCCAACTTGCCGGGAAAGCTGGTGCCTCCTTTAAGGACATTGTGAAGGAACCAGTAGCTCGACTTACCAGCAAATTTGGCGATTCTAGATTTTAGATTCATATTTATCCCTCGCTTTAAAATCACTAACAACTATAGCATAGCCGCCAACTGAAAACGAGTTTTTGGCGACATTTGCCTGCACGAATTTTGATTTTCATCTATACTAGATTAGTTAGATGAATTTTAACTAAAAATAGAGGAGCAAAAATGGCACAATTATTTTTTCTTTATGGTGCAATGAGCAGTGGCAAAACCATTGAAATTTTAAAGGATGCACATAATTACGAGGCCCAAGGCCGTAAAATTGCTCTGCTGACGAGTGGAGTAGATAATCGCAACGGGGTTGGTACGATTGCTTCGAGAATCGGAATGGAACGTAAGGCTGTCCCGATTGATGCTGAAATGGACGTCTTTGCTTACATCAAAAAGATTAATGCCGAGGATCAGGCTCGTGGTGATGGTCCAATTGCTTGCGTCCTTGTTGATGAAGCCCAATTTTTGGAGCGACATCACGTGATGGAATGTGCTAAAATTGTCGACGAATTAGGAATTCCGGTAATGACCTTTGGCTTGAAGAACGACTTTCAGAACAACTTGTTTGAGGGTAGTAAGAACCTATTGATTTTTGCTGATAAAATTACGGAAATCAAAACAATCTGTCACTACTGCGGACGCAAGGCCACAATGAATCTGCGTATTCACAATGGCCTGCCAGTCTATGAGGGTGACCAGGTCAAAATTGGCGGCGACGAGAGTTATCACCCGGTGTGTCGTTTTCATTACTTTCATCCAGAGCAAATAAGATAGTTATAGAGGAGAAGAAAAAATATGGATAAGATTATGGCCAGGCTTGAAGGTCTTGTAGCGCACTACGATGAGCTGCAGGAAATGATGGCTGATCCAGAGGTTATTAATGACACCAAGCGTTATATGGAGATCTCCAAGGAGGAGTCAGACCTGCGCGAAGTGGTTGAAAAATACCGTAAATACAAGGCAGATAAAAAGGAAATTGCCGACAATAAGGAAATGATGGCTAGCGAAAGTGATAGCGATTTAGTTGAGATGGCCAAGGAAGAAAATAGTACGCTAGAAGCAGAAATTACTGACCTTGAAGATGAGATTAAGCTGCTGATGCTGCCCCAAGATCCTAATGATGACAAGGACATTATCATGGAAATCCGCGGTGCTGCAGGAGGTGATGAGGCCTCGCTGTTCGCTGGGGACTTACTTCGGATGTATGAAAAATACGCCGAACAGCAGAATTGGCAGGTTTCCATAGTTGATAGCGACCCTACCGAAGTTGGCGGTTACAAGCATATCGCCATCATGATTACGGGTAATAAGGTTTATTCAAAATTAAAGTATGAGAATGGTGCACACCGTGTACAACGGGTTCCAGTTACTGAGTCGCAGGGCCGGGTTCATACCTCAACGGCAACGGTTGCAGTGATGCCAGAATACGAGCAAGTTGACTTTGAGTTAGATCCCAAAGACCTTAGAGTTGATGTTTACCGTGCTAGTGGTGCTGGTGGTCAGCACATTAACAAGACTTCCAGTGCCGTACGCATGACGCACCTGCCAACGGGAATTGCTGTTGCAATGCAGGACCAGCGGAGCCAGCAGCAGAATCGGGAAAAGGCGATGCAGATTTTGACTTCGCGAGTTTATGACTATTATGAAAGCCAAAACCGGGACCAATATGACGCTGAACGTAAGAGTGCAGTCGGTACCGGTGATCGTTCTGAGCGAATTAGAACATACAACTATCCGCAAAATCGAGTTACGGACCACCGCATTGGTTTGACTCTCAACAAGTTGGACCGGATTATGAACGGTGAACTAGATGAAGTTATCGATGCTTTAAGTCTCTACTTCCAAACTAAGCAACTAGAGGAGCTGGCCAATCAAAATGCCTAAGATTAAGACTTTAAAAGACTTGTATGCTTGGGCAAAAGACGAAGCAGGTGACCACCGAGATGAAGAGGTTGCTTATTTACTGGCAGAGCGTTTACAACTTAGCCCAAGCGAATTTCAACTGAAACCAGATATGGAACTAACTGCAGGCCAGGTTAAGCAAGCGCAAAAAGATATGCAGAAACTGGTTAAGGGTATCTCGCCCCAGTATATCTTGGGCTATTCCTGGTTCTTGGGCTATCAAATGATAGTGCAACCAGGTGTGCTAATTCCGCGCTTTGAGACCGAGGAGTTGGTTGAGTGGGCACTGGACCGCTTAAAAACGGGAGACAAGGTACTTGATCTAGGCACGGGGTCGGGCTGCATTACAGTAGCTCTGGCAATGGAGGCTGCTAAGCGCGGAATCGCCAACCTCGACCTGTATGCGTCAGACGTGACCGATGCGGCCTTAAGAACTAGTGAAGAAAATTTTCTAAAGTACGATCTTGATGTGACTGTCCGCAAGGCCAATATTTTGATTGGCTTAGAAAAGTTTGACAAAATCATTTCTAATCCGCCATACATTAAAGAAACGGAAAGAGCCGTTATGGACCAAAATGTTTTGCAAAATGAACCAGAAGAAGCTCTTTTTGGGGGCAAGGATGGCCTGAATTTTTACCGTAAGTTTGCTCAAACAGTGCCTGAACACCTAAACAGCGGGGGCGAATTCTTTTTGGAGTATGGCTTCAGTGAAAAGCAGCAGTTACAGGACTTGTTTGCGCGTGAGTTGCCGGACTTTACCTGTGAATTTAAAAATGACCTGGCGGGAAAGCCGCGGATGGTTTGGGGGAAGTGGAACAAGTAATGGAAACAGAAATTTTTTCTGCAGGCCAAATTGATGCTGCGGTTAACTTGTTGGCTAAGGGGGAATTAGTCGCATTTCCGACCGAAACAGTCTACGGGTTAGGCGCACTTGCAACTAATGAAGAAGCAGTTAAGCAAGTTTATGCAGCCAAGGGCAGGCCAAGTGACAATCCGTTGATTGTGACGGTTGCAGATAAAGAAATGATGTCGCACTATGTCCAAGAAGTTTCGGATCGAGCTGAAAAGCTGATTAACCATTTTTGGCCGGGACCGCTGACGATTCTGCTCAAGGCTAGGCCAGGCAGCTTACCTAAGGCCGTTACTGGCGGTCTAGCCACTGTTGCCTTGCGCTGTCCTGATGATCAGCTGACTCGTGAAATGATTGCCAAACTCGGTTCGCCAATTGTCGGCCCCTCTGCGAACACTTCGACTAAGCCCAGTCCAACAACTGCCCAGCATGTTTTTCATGACTTAAGGGGGAAGATTGCGGGTATTATTGACGGTGGCCCAACTAAGGTGGGGCTTGAATCAACTATTATTGATATAGCGGTTAAAAGTCCCGTTGTTCTGCGACCAGGTGCAATCACTCCTGAAGAACTTAGCCGGGTGCTTGGTGAAACCGTGCTAATCAACCGCGGTCAGGTATCCGATCAGGAGGTACCTAAAGCTCCAGGCATGAAGTACCGCCACTATGCTCCTAGTGCCGCGGTGGTGGTTGTAGATGATGCACAGGATTTTGCACAAATCAACTTTGACGAAAATACAGGGGTCATGGCGCTAAATGCAGAATTGACCAAGCTTGATCTGCCAGCCCAAAACAAGTTTGACCTGGGCAATGGTCTGGCTGATGCTGACCGCAACTTATTTGCGGGTCTACGTTATTTTGATGATCAGAGCCAAATTAAGCAAATTTTTGTCCAGGGTTTTGGCGGCAGTGAGCAGACTTTAGCCTACATGAACAGGCTAAATAAGGCGGCCGCGGGTCATCATTTTCAAGTAAAATAAAAAATAACTAGCAAAGGACTTTAAACCCTTTGCTTTTTTGATTAAAATAACTCTAAGCATGTATATTTTTTAGGAGGAACAAATGGGCAAATTTACGGTATTGGATCATCCATTAATCCAACACAAGTTAACTATTATCAGGCGCAAGGAGACGAGTTCAAACGAATTTCGTCAAATTGTCGGCGAGATTGGGGGACTCATGACCTATGAAATCACCCGCGACTTGCCGCTGCAAGATGTTGAAATCGAGACCCCGATTGGCAAGACCACGCAAAAAGCGATTGCTGGTAAGAAATTGACCATCGTTCCCATCCTGCGTGCAGGTATTGGGATGTTAAATGGGGTAATGGAAATGATTCCGGCTGCTAAGGTTGGTGTGATTGGGATGTACCGCGACGAAGAGACACTGACACCGCACGAATATTTTTGTAAAATGCCAAAAGACATTGCGGAACGTGAATGCCTAGTTGTTGACCCGATGCTTGCGACTGGCGGCTCTGCTAATATGGCCATCAGCGCCTTAAAGAAGCGCGGTGTCACGGATATTAAGTTGGCCGTTTTGGTTGCAGCTCCTGAAGGAGTAAAAGCAGTCCAGAAAGAAAATCCCGACGTTGATATTTTTGCGGCTGCAGAAGATGATAAATTATTGCCAAATGGCTACATTTTCCCAGGTCTAGGAGACGCTGGTGACCGCCTGTTTGGCACGAAATAAGTAAATTATTGTAGAATTCGCTTACAAACTTACACAAAATTATTGAATGGTGTTAATATTGTATGAGTGTTCGAAAATGGGCACAAGAAGGGAGGTCACGAAGTATTGGAGGAATCATTTGTTTTTAAATTTTTGGGTTTAAACTTTGATCTCGCAGGGATCATCGGTTCAACTTTAATGGCAGCTGCAGTTTTATTGGTCTGCATTTGGCTGTCACGGACAGTTGAGCTGAAACCAAACAAAAAGCAAAACGTACTGGAATACCTACTCGACTTCACTGATGGCATTGTTAAAGACAACGTCAGTGATTCCGATGCACGGAAGCACCTCTCGCTGTATGCCTTTGTTTTGTTTCTCTTTATCTGGTTTATGAACCAGCTGGGGATGTTCCTGGAGGTCAAAGTCGGTGACTTTATGTTTATTAAGTCACCAACAGCGGACCCGGTAACGACAATGTCATTTGCAATGATGACCTTGCTCTTATCATTTACCTTTGGAATGCAAAAATTTGGCACGCGTGGTTATTGGCGTAACTATGCTGAACCAGTTGGTTTTTTGTTCCCAATCAATATGATTGAGGAAATAACTAACTTCTTAACACTATCTTTGCGTTTATATGGTAATATCTATGCGGGTGAAGTTTTATTAACGTTGATTGGTAATAACCTGGCTCCTAGCTTTGGAATTCCAACAATGATTTTGGCAGCTCCACTGGCTATGATATGGCAAGGTTTCTCTGTCTTCATTGGCTCTATCCAGGCATATGTTTTCGTAACTTTATCAATGGTTTACATTGGTAAAAAAGTTACAAAAGAATAATTTTTTGGAGGTTTAAATATGTCACAAGCTTTTAAATATCTTTCAGCTGCACTTGTAGCTGGTATTGCAGCCCTTGCTGCTTCTTGGGGTAACGGTAAGGTTATCACTAAGACGGTTGAAAGCATGGCGCGCCAACCTGAAAGTGCTGGCAACCTGAGATCAACAATGTTTATTGGTGTTGGTTTGATCGAAGCTGTTCCTATCTTGGCGATTGTTGTTGCTTTCCTGATTCTCTTCCTTTAATTTGCCAAGAGTTAATAGGTTAAAAAAGAGAGAAGGGCAGTAAATGACATTTCAAACATTATTTGCAGCCTCAGCGAATCACATCTACATCGGTAATACCATCTGGTACATGATTGTCTTCGCAATTTTGCTTCTTTTAGTTAAGCATTATGCTTGGGGACCAGTCTCCGACATGATGGAGAAGAGACGGCAAAAAGTAATCAATGATTTGGATTCAGCCGCAGATAACCGCAAAAAAGCCGAAGTTTTGGCTAATGAACGTGAAGCTGCTTTGAAGAATTCAAAACAAGAGGCAATGCAAATTCTCTCTAGTGCAAAGACTGACGCGCAGAAGACGAGCAGTCAGATTGTCGCAGAAGCTAACGATGATGCTGCTGCGATTCACGCTAAGGCTCAAACCGATGCCGCTCAGGCAAAGGCTGCAGCTTTAGATGAGGCACGTGCAGAGGTGGCTGATATTTCGGTCACAATTGCTGAAAAAGTAATTGCACGGAATTTGTCTGCTGATGACCAAAAGGATTTGGTTGATCAATTTATTAAGGGGCTGAATAAGTAATGGCCTTGAGTAAAGAAGAAATTGCTGCACGTTATGGTACTGCACTGTTTGATTATGCGCAGGATATGAAAGCTTTAGAGGCTGTTCATGCGGATTTACAGGAGTTGCGCCAAGCACTGTCTGCTCATCCACAAATTTTACAGGTTTTTAGTGATCCGATACTAAACACTACAGAAAAGAAAAAGGCTTTGTCTGCAATTGAGCAGGGTTTGGTCGATGAAGTCCAGAACTTTCTGAACTTACTACTCGATTACAATCATTTTTCTGCTCTGCCAGCTATTATCGCTTACTTTAACGACTTGTATAACAAAAACAAAAAAATCATGGCGGGAACCGCAATTACGTCAATTGAATTAGACGAGTCCCAGCTTAAGGCTTTGGGCGAGAGTTATGCACAAAAATATGGCTTGACCCAGGTTCACCTTGATAACGAGGTTGACGATAGCATTATTGGTGGTGTGATTCTGAAAGTCGGCGATTATGTCGTTGATGGTTCCGTCAAAAACAAGCTGACCAAGATTCGTGCGCGGTTAATTAGTAAAGATTAAAAGAGGTGAAACCATTGAGCATAAAAGCAGAAGAGATTAGCTCTTTGATCAAGCAGCAGCTTGAACACTATGATGACAAACTCGACATTAAAGAAGTTGGAGTTGTGACTTACATAGGTGATGGTATCGCCCGGGCTCACGGATTGAATAATGTTCTGGCCAATGAATTGTTGGAATTTGACAATGGTTCTTATGGTATTGCTCAAAACCTTGAATCAAATGATGTTGGTATCATTATTTTAGGTAACTTTGACAATATTCGAGAAGGCGACCAAGTCAAGAGAACCGGTCAAATTATGCGGGTTCCGGTTGGCGATGAGTTAATCGGTCGGGTGGTTAACCCTTTGGGTCAGCCAGTCGATGGGTTAGGCGAAATCAAGACGAAGAAGACGCGGCCAATCGAGGACACGGCTCCAGGCGTGATGGAACGGCAGTCGGTTAATCAGCCACTGCAAACCGGTATCAAGTCAATTGATGCCCTCGTTCCAATCGGCCGGGGTCAGCGTGAACTCATTATTGGTGACCGTAAGACGGGTAAAACCAGTTTGGCCATCGATACCATTTTGAACCAAAAGGGTCAAGACGTAATTTGTATTTATGTCTTCATTGGACAAAAGGAATCAACGGTTAGAACCCAGGTAGAAACATTGAAGCGTTTCGGTGCAATGGATTATACGATTGTGGTGGAAGCCGGACCAAGTGAACCGGCACCGATGCTGTACATTGCACCGTACGCTGGGACCGCGATGGGTGAGGAATTCATGTACAAGGGCAAGGATGTTCTGGTGGTCTTTGATGACCTCTCCAAGCAAGCCGTGGCCTACCGTGAACTTTCCTTGCTCCTTCGTCGTCCGCCTGGTCGTGAAGCCTACCCGGGTGACGTTTTCTACTTGCACTCACGCCTTTTAGAGCGTAGTGCGAAGTTGAGTGATGACCTGGGCGGAGGATCGATGACGGCAATACCGTTCATCCAGACCGAGGCCGGAGACATCTCAGCTTATATTCCAACCAACGTGATTTCAATTACGGACGGCCAGATCTTCCTGCAGAGTGACTTGTTCTTTGCAGGGACACGGCCGGCGATTGACGCTGGTAACTCTGTTTCCCGGGTTGGTGGTAGTGCCCAAATCAAGGCGATGAAGAAGGTTGCGGGTACCTTGCGTACCGACCTGGCCGCCTTCCACGAACTGGAGAGTTTTGCCCAGTTCGGTAGCGACTTGGATCAGGCAACGCAAGCCAAGCTGAACCGTGGTCGCCGGGTTGTTGAAGTATTGAAGCAGCCACTGCACGACCCAATTCCGGTCGAAAAGCAGGTTGTCATTTTGTACGCTTTGACTCACGGCTACCTGGATTCCGTTCCGGTAGAAGATATCGCACGCTTTGAAAAAGAGCTATATGATAACTTTGATAATGCTCACGCAGACTTGCTTAAGCAGATTCGTGAGACTGGTGAATTACCTGATGAAAAAGAGTTACAAGCTGCACTTAGCGCATTTGCAGATAGCTTTTCACCAAGTAATAACTAGGAGGTAATTATGCCTGCATCATTACTTGAGTTGAAGAATAAAATTGCTTCAGTTAAGCAAACTGGTAAAATCACGGAGGCCATGCGAATGGTTTCCGCGGCAAAATTAAACCAAACCGAAAAGCGCGATAAGGGCTACACGACCTATAATGATCATGTTCGCAATACCCTGTCGCGCCTAATGAGTGCTGAAGTTATCAACCACCTACATCGTGAAAACGTTAAGGTGGATACTGATAGTATGGGTAAAATTGACTATGAAAATGTGTTTGATCTCGGAATTATCTCTGATATGATTCAAGCACGTAAAGAAGTCAAATCTACCGGCTATTTAGTTGTTACTGGTGACCGGGGCTTGGTTGGATCTTATAATAGTGCAGTCATAAAAAATATGATGGGACTAGTTGAAGATTCAAGAGCCCAGCACCGGGACATCAAGATTTTGGCAGTTGGTTCAGTTGGTGCGGAGTTTTTTAAGAAAAATCACCTAAACGTGGTTTATGAAAACAATGCGATCACTGATGTGCCGACTTTTGATGAGGTTTTGCCAATTGTTTCAACGGCGATTAAAATGTATTTGAACGGAGTTTACGACGAGTTGTACGTTTGTTATACCCACCACGTTAACTCTTTGTCATCTGCATTTCGGGTTGAAAAGATGCTACCAATTGTCGATATTGATATTGGCATTAAAGAAGCTGAAGCGCACAAAGATTTAGAATATGATATTGAACCTGATGTTAATGCAGTCTTAACCACTTTAGTTCCGCAATATGCGCGGTCGACTATTTATGGTGCAATTTTGGATGCCAAAACATCCGAGCATGCAAGCTCGATGACAGCCATGCAGAGTGCAACGGACAATGTTAATGATCTGGTTTCAAGTCTAACTACTAAGTTAAACCGTGCAAGACAAGCAGAAATCACTACTGAAATTACTGAAATTGTCAGTGGTGCCAATGCTTTGAAATAATTAGAGAAAAGGAGGTAGATATTTTGAGTGAAGGTGAAGTTGTTCAAGTAATCGGCCCTGTGGTCGATGTAAAATTTCCACTTGATAAAGGCCTACCTGACATTAATAATGCTTTGCGTGTAATTAAGTCCAAAGACGAGACGATTGTCCTTGAAGTTACGCTAGAGCTTGGTGATGGGGTCCTTAGAACAATCGCCATGGAATCTACCAATGGTCTGATGCGCGGGATGAAAGTCCAAGATACTGGTGGCCCAATCTCAGTACCAGTTGGCAGTGATACCTTGGGCCGGGTGTTTAACGTTTTAGGCGACACGATTGATAATGGACCCGAGTTTGGTCAAGATCATGATCGTGATAGCATCCACAAGGAAGCACCTAAATATGATGAATTGACTACTAGTCAGGAGATTCTTGAAACCGGAATAAAGGTTATCGACTTACTCGAGCCTTACGTTCGTGGTGGTAAAGTTGGTCTGTTTGGTGGTGCTGGTGTTGGTAAAACGACGATTATTCAAGAGTTGATTCACAACATTGCCCAAGAACATGGCGGTATTTCTGTCTTTACCGGTGTTGGTGAAAGAACGCGTGAAGGTAATGACCTTTACTTCGAAATGAAGGCATCGGGCGTTTTGAGCAAGACCGCGATGGTCTTTGGTCAGATGAACGAGCCGCCTGGTGCCAGAATGCGGGTAGCCTTGACCGGACTGACTTTAGCTGAGTACTTCCGGGATGTTGAAGGGCAAGATGTGTTACTTTTTATTGACAACATCTTCCGCTTTACCCAAGCGGGTTCCGAGGTCTCGGCCTTGCTGGGACGGATGCCAAGTGCGGTTGGTTATCAACCGACGCTGGCTACAGAAATGGGTCAATTGCAGGAAAGAATCACTTCGACTAAGAAAGGTTCGATTACTTCAATTCAGGCCGTTTATGTGCCAGCCGATGACTATACTGACCCGGCACCAGCCACAACTTTTGCTCACCTGGACGCAACGACCAACTTGGAGCGTAGCTTGGTTGAGCAGGGGATTTATCCAGCTGTTGATCCGCTCCAATCCACTTCTAGTGCCTTGGATCCGGAAGTTGTTGGGCAGGAGCACTACGAAGTTGCTACCCAAGTGCAGCACGTCCTGCAACGTTACCATGAATTACAGGACATCATTTCTGTTTTAGGAATGGATGAATTGTCTGATGAAGAAAAGGTAATTGTTAGTCGGGCACGGAAGATTCAGTTCTTCCTGTCACAAAACTTCTTTGTTGCAGAGCAGTTTACCGGTGTTCCCGGTTCTTATGTTCCGATCAAGGAAACGATTAAGGGCTTTAAGATGATTCTGGATGGTCACCTCGATGACTTACCAGAAGATGCTTTTCGGAGTGTTGGTCCAATTGAAGACGTTTTGAAAAAAGCGCAGTCGATGGGCGTAACTGCTAGCGATCCAGAAGCTAAAGCATTGCTAGAAAAGTAGGGTGATGTCAAATGGCAGATCCAGAAAAACTTTTCAAAGTAAATGTGGTAACTCCTGATGGCTTGGTCTTTTCCCATCGTTGTAGTCTCGTCGAGATGCGTGCAATTGATGGGCAACGTTCAGTCATGTATAATCACTTACCGCTTTTAACCCCACTAGCAATTGGTGAAATCAGGGTTAAACGCAGTCGTGAAGACAATGAGACAGTTAATCATATTGCTGTTTCAGGTGGTTATTTTGAATTTTCTGATAACGTTGCCACAATCATTGCTGATAGTGCTGAGCGTTCGAGCAGCATCGATGTTTCTCGGGCCGAAGCGGCCAGAAAACGAGCACAAGCGGCGATGGAAGAAGCTAAGGCCAGTCATGATCAACAATCACTTGAACGTGCTCAAGTTGCGTTGAAAAGGGCTGCGAACAGAATTAGTGTTTACAATTCCAGTAACTAGTATTAGAGTTTTAAACGGATGCACCAAAAGTGTGTATCCGTTTTTGTTTAATTAGAGAAAAGCGAGAATTAAGATGTTTCAACTAGGTGTTCACGCCCTAATCAGTATTATTATTTACCTATTTACGATTGCCTTATCATTTCAAATAATGAAAAATGTCCAAGTCGAAAAAATTATCCGCAAGGGGAGAGTTTTTGAAGCCCAGTTACTGCTCATCTTCAGCGCAATTGCCTTAGGCTTTTTAGTGGGGAACTTTTTGATTGCCCTCATGGATACGTCAATGCAGCTACGGAATTTCTTTTAAAACTTGGTAAAGTGACCTAAGTTCCCGTCAAACTTGCCTGCCTTTATGGTAGAATATACAATGAATATTTATGGAGGATTATCGTGGCACGAGATATAGGAATTGATTTAGGAACAGCCAATGTGCTCATTAACGTTTCTGGTAAGGGAATTGTACTGAATGAGCCATCTGTAGTTGCTGTTAACACAAGTACAAATAAGGTAGTTGCAGTGGGAACTGAAGCATACATGATGGTTGGCCGGACTCCCGGTAATATTCGGGTTGTTCGCCCACTTAAAAACGGCGTCATCGCTGATTTTGATATTACTGAAGCGATGCTTTCATACTTCATTGAAAAGCTTAACGTCAAGGGTTTCATGTCCAAGCCAAACATCATGATTTGTGCACCAACTGGGGTTACTTCGATTGAGCAGAAAGCTATTATTCAAGCTGCCGAAAAATCTGGTGGTGGTAAGGTTTACCTCGATTTTGAACCTAAAGTTGCGGCCATTGGTGCCGGGTTAGATATTTTCAAACCTCAGGGCAACATTGTGATTGATATCGGTGGCGGCACCACTGATATTGCCGTTTTGTCGATGGGTGAAATTGTTACCAGCCAGTCATTGCGTTTTGCCGGGGATCACATGAACCAGGCCGTAGTGGCATACATTAAGAATAAGCATAACTTACTGATTGGTTCAAGAACTGCTGAGCAGATTAAAATTGAAATTGGTAGTGCCTTTGAGCCGGATCAGGAGCAGACAATTACTGTGCGCGGGCGGGACGTCGTTGATGGCTTACCCAAGCAAGTGACGGTGTCGGCGCCAGAAATTCAGGAGGCGTTGCATGATGGCTTGATGACCATTATTGCGTCAACTAAGGATGTGCTCGAAAAGACTCCGCCTGAGCTTTCAGCAGATATTATTGACCGCGGCATTATGCTGACTGGAGGCGGGGCTCTGCTAAAAAATATTGATAAGCTAATTTCGTATTACTTGAAAGTGCCAGTGCTAACGGCCGATCAACCGCTTGAAGCGGTTGCCTTAGGCACGGGGATTTTGCTTAACAACATTGAGAAGCATCAGCTTGGCTAATTAGGAGATTACTTTGCGTAAAATTTTGATTTACCTGGTAAAATTTTATCAAAGGGTTATTTCACCGGCTTTACCTAAGAGTTGCCGTTACTATCCCACCTGTTCAACTTATATGATTGATGCTTTAACTAAGATGGGACCGCTCAAGGGGCTAATTATGGGTTTATGCCGGATTTTGCGTTGCAATCCTTTCGTCCGCGGCGGGGTCGATCCTGTACCTGATGAGTTTACGATTTTTCGTAATCCGCATCCAGAAAAATACGAGGATGAAATCATTGCCAAAAAATTCCACCCATCAACGAAGTAGGAGCTATTATGTCAAAGAAACCAGAAAATATTAATGTTGAAATTAATGAGTTAAAGGGGAAAGAAAATCCGACCTGGGAAGTGATCATTCCCAATAAAAAGACCATTGGAACAATTGAGAAGGGTTCCGGACGCTACCGCGCAACAACTAGCAAAACGAATAATGTTTTGTATGCCAAGAGCCTAGAGAGCAGTATCAATGATTTGCTGTCTTACTTTGCACTACATGAAAAATAATGGACAGTGATTTTTAATGGTAAAAGTAGAAAATAAGACTAACCTGTTTGACCAGATAGCTTGGAAGATTGTGGTTCCGGTGCTGTTGTTGGCGGCGGTCGGTCTTTATGCAATTTATTTTGCAGCAGTTGATGACCCCAGTCATATGGGGAGCCCGCTAAAAGCGGTCCTCATGCAGGGGCTATGGTATGTTATCTCCCTTGGAATCGTAGTATTTGTTATCCAATTTGATGCAGAGCAACTCTTTCGAATAGCACCTTATGTCTATGCTTTTGGGATTATCTTATTAATTGCGGTTTTGTTCTTCTATAACCGGTCAGTTGCAAGCAGTACGGGGGCAAAGAGTTGGTTTAAAGTTGGTCCCATTTCTTTCCAGCCTTCAGAGGTGATGAAGCCCGCGTTTATCTTAATGCTGGCCCGGGTGGTTCACGAACACAATCAAAAACTGCTGCACACGCTGCGCAATGACTGGCTACTGATTGGAAAGATTATGGCCTGGCTATTGCCAATTGCCATTCTGCTCAAGTTGCAGAATGACTTTGGCACGATGCTGGTCTTTATTGCAATTGTGGGTGGGGTGATTTTGGTTTCGGGTATCTCCTGGAAAATCATTACACCAATGTTTGTGCTTGTTTTTATTCTGGGCGCAATTGTCATTTTTATGGTTACCACGGCAGGCGGCCAGTCATTCTTGAGTCATTTCTTTCAACCTTACCAATTCAAACGAATTATGTCATGGCTTAACCCTTCGACCGATACGTCATCAGTTGCTTATCAACTCTGGTTGAGCATGCAGGCCATTGGCTCTGGCCAAATTTTTGGTAATGGTTTTGGTAAGCTGAGCGTTTATGTACCAGTGCGGGGCTCCGATATGGTTTACTCTGTTATTGGTGAATCCTTTGGCTTTATTGGCAGTGTGGCTGTAATTCTGCTTTACCTATATTTGATTATTCAAATGGTCCGCATTACTTTTGATACTAAGAATGCCTTTTACTCTTACGTTTCGACTGGGGTCATTATGATGATTCTCTTCCACGTTTTTGAAAACATTGGTATGAGCATTGATTTGCTACCATTAACGGGGATTCCATTGCCGTTCATTTCTCAAGGTGGTTCAGCGCTGATTGGCAACATGATTGGAATCGGGATGATTTTGTCAATGAAGTACCATAATAAGGATTACATGTTCAGTCAAGCTGGCGACTTTTAAACATAAAAAAGCAGTTCACATCATTATTGAACTGCTTTTTTGTTTACTTTAATTAAAACTAATTATCATGCTGTTTCGGTGGACCGGCAGACCAGTACGTCACAATCCGCTGTTCGCGTGACGTATTCAGTCACACTGCCAATCAAGATTCGTTCAACTGCATTAAGCCCGGTTGCACCGATCACAATTAGATCTACATCATGCTTTTGCGGAAACTGGTGGGCAATAATTTCTTTTGGTGCGCCAAACTCAATAGCATAGTGGGAGTCTTTTACGCCTGCACTTTCGGCAGTATCATAATAGTCTTGCAATTTTTTCTTGGCATCGGCGGATACCTGTTCCACCATTTGAGAGTCGAAGCTTGACACATTTTGAAACGACCGGGTATCAATAACGTGTAAAATTTCTAATGTGGCGTCATTGCGTTTAGCAGCCGCGACGGCTTTTTTAAACGCCAAGTCAGCCTCTTTAGAACCATCAACGGCAACTTGAATGTGGTGATATTGTTTTGTCATGTAAAACACCTCTTTCACCATTATTCTACCAAATTTTCACAGAATTAATAATCCTTTTGATTGATCAAAATGCTAAAAATAAAAATAGTTACTGAGCTGAGAATAAGCGTAATTAGGTTAAGGTAACGGTTGCCCAACAGCAAAATGAAGAACCCAATAACACTTTCCAAAAATAGGATTACCGCCGTCCAAGACATAATTGACCGAAAATTTGCATTGTTCTTACGGTTAAATATCAAAAAATGATCTGTCCGATTGTACCAAAGGTAGTAGGCAGTAGTTAGTAAAACGATTAAATAGATGATCATAAAAACTTTGAGAGTCATAAAAAAGCTCCACACAAAAAACGGTCCTGAGACCGTTCTCTTATAAATTTCAAAGAAATCCGAGTCGACTAAACATAGCAAAACAGTGCTTGTTGAACCCGCAGTGTTCAAAAAATGAGAAGTATCACGACGAATATGGATCCTATGCAAAATTGATAGTATTCCGATTCGATAGTTATTTACTATCTCGCACGTATTATGTTTGACCGGTCAACTTTATACAATTAAACTAAGCAGTCAACTCAGATCAAGTATTATACTAAGCTAATGGAGTAGGACTTGTCAACTTTTTTATAGGCAAGTTGCTGCAACTGTGGGTAAACTACTTTTAAGTTATCCAACCAGAATAACGGCATTAGTTAGAGTACTGGTGCACTTGTTATGGCCCTGATAATTGAGCAAAAGCCAATTCTTGCCTTGAACTTATTGGTTTTGGTTGATTCACTGGGGCTTTTTCTTCAATCCTTCTTTTTGCATGTTTTGTAAGACTAAATACTGCTTTTGGAAAGCTTTTTCAATTTTCGAATTACCCTTGGGGTCAAAGTAATGCTGACCGGTTAACTTGTCGGGTAAATATTGTTGGGCTACCCAGTCGCCTGGATAGGAGTGTGGATAGACATAATTAGTTCCATGCCCCAATTTAGCCGCTCCAGAGTAGTGGGCGTCCTTCAGATTGTCAGGAATGGCACCAAAATCATGCTGGCGCACGTCGTTTAAAGCCTGATCGATGGCCTTAATGGCACTATTACTCTTAGGTGAGAGGGCTAGTTCAATTACGGCATTGGCTAGGGGAATACGGGCTTCTGGAAAACCCAAGCTTTGGGCTGCTTGAATAGCAATTATGGCATGCTGGGCGGCCGCTGGATTAGCGAGGCCAATGTCTTCGTAAGCGATCACACTCAAGCGCCGGCAGATAGCTGGAAGGTCCCCTGATTCAACTAACCGGGCTAAATAATGGAGAGCGGCATCCGTGTCAGAACCACGAATCGACTTTTGAAAAGCTGAAACCAGGTCGTAATGCCCGTCACCACTGGCATCAAAGTTTTGACTGCGCAATTGGATAGAATTTGCCATTTCTTCCTGGTTGATGGTAAAACCTTGTTCGGTGCTCTTGCCCGCTGCAATCATTTCTTGTTTGGTTGACCGAACTGCAAGCTCCAGGCCATTCAAGGTGGAACGCAGGTCACCGTTGCCTTTTTGAATGAGCAGTTTTTGGGCATCATTAGTGACTTTAACCTGGTATTTTCCAAGTCCATTCGTGGTATCCTTTAAGGCCCGGTCAATAGCCTGCTTGACATCTGCTGTGGATAGAGACTTTAATTCAAAAATCTGACAACGTGACCGAATGGCAGGTGAAATGGAGATGTATGGGTTTTCCGTGGTTGCGCCAATTAAAATAATCTCTCCCTTTTCGAGTAAGGGAAGGAGGAAATCCTGCTTAGTTTTGTCCAGGCGGTGAATTTCATCTAATAGCAAAATGACCGTACCGCTCATTTTGCCCTCAGTTGCAACCTGTTCTAATTGCTTCTTGCCATCAGTTGCCGCATTGAGCTTGCGAAAGGCATACTTAGTTGAACCGGCGATGGCACTGGCAATACTAGTCTTACCAATTCCAGGTGGACCATACAGAATCATTGAGGATAGTAGTTTGGCTTCAACCATCCGGCGAATAATTTTACCCGGACCGATTAAATGCTGCTGACCTACGACCTCATCCAGATTTTTTGGTCTCATCCGATAAGCCAGTGGCTTCATGATGATTCTCCATGAAAGAGCCGGTGCCAAAAACCAGTCTTTTCGGAGCCAGTTTTCTGACTTAGCTCGGATTTCGGCATTTCTGGTGCGTACACCTGACCAATTTCAACGCGCAGCTTATTAATGGCCGTTTTGGCGACTACTAAGATCGCGGTATCAGTTGGGCCGGTTTTGGCTGTTTCATTATTGACTAGCGTGAATGGAATGTCGTACTTACTGCAACTTAATTCGACTTGGTTTAAAAAGTCATTGTGGAGGTTGCCATTGACCAAAATGGAATAGCCCCTGAAGTCTTTAAAGTGTAGCAAGAACTGTTGAGTTAACTGGGGATCTTCGACTTCGGTGTTATTCATGCGCAGCAAAACGCGTTCACGTAAAGAACCGAGAAACTGTCTGCGTTCATCGGGCCGCGTTTGGGGGGTAATCCCTTGGGCAGCATTTTCGATTCTGGTATTTAAATCATCGGACATTGCTAAACTTCCTTTCGAGTAACAAAAACCCCTTTCCCAGGAGGAAAGGGGTTTTGTGATTGAAGAAATTAAAGTAGCTTGTTGTAGTATTCAACAACTAGGGCTTCGTTAATTTCAGGTTCCAGTTCGTCACGTTCTGGAAGACGTACAAGAGAACCTTCCACCTTATTGTCATCAAATGAAACAAATGATGGGCGGCCCACAACTGCTTCAAGTGCATCTTTGACTTGTTGCAAGTTCTTTGATTTTTCCCTGAGGCCAATGATTTGACCAACCTTGACATCATATGAAGGAATATCAACGCGCTTGCCATCAACAGTAATATGGCCGTGGTTAACTAATTGTCTAGCTTGTTCTCTAGTAGTGGCAAAGCCAAGACGGTAAACCAGGCTGTCCAGGCGGCATTCAAGCAGAACCATGAAGTTGGTACCATGCTCGCCCTGACGAATCTTACCGGCCCGCTTGAACAAAGTTCTAAATTGACGCTCGTTCAGGCCGTACATCCAACGCAGCTTCTGCTTTTCGTGCAATTGTTCGCCGTATTCTGACAGGCGACCGCGTGAGTTAGGGCCGTGTTGACCTGGCGCATAGTTACGCCGACTAAGTTCTTTACCAGTACCTGAAAGTGAGATACCTAATCTTCTTGATCGTTTCCAACTTGGACCTGTATATCTTGACATAAAATCCTCCAATAAAATCTGCTGACAGTTTTTGGAGTAAAATATTACACATAAGTTCAGCATTCGTGCATCTTAATTTTCATTTTCGCCTGTTGCAGCGTCGGTTACTCGTTCACTAAAACGTATTAAGATGTTGACGTTCTTGCCACTTATAGCTGCAAATATTTTACACGTCCCATATTATAGCGGTCTGGCCGGCTTAAAGCAAGAAAAATCACCAATTTAGCATATATATGGTAGAAAAAGCTGGAAAAAGACTTTTTTCTGGGTTATTATTCCTGTTACCTGAACTCTGTTATGACGGTTCGAAAACAGTTTCCACAGTATAAGATAAATTTGGTATAATTGGGGTAGTTTTTGGAGGAAAATTATGTCATCAACCCAGTCGATTATTGTAATTATTGCGATTTTAATCATTATTTTTGTTGTGGCCCTTATGTTAGTGGTCAATCGGCGGCAATTGCGCGAAATTCTTGAACTTGACAACATGATTTCGAAGATTGAACAGATGGACCTAGCTGCCGACATTGTCAAACTCGACAAGATGGATCTGGCTGGTGAAAGTTTGACAACGCTCACGACTTGGCGCAAGAGTTACCAGCAAGCCTCCAGTAAAAAAATTCCGCAAGTGCAAGAGCTGTTGGAGCAAGCAGCTGAACAGAATGCCCACTATCAATTGCTAAAGGCTCATAAGACTATTAAAGCGGCCCAGGAAGTTATGCGGCCGACTTATAGTGATGCTAAAAACACCAAAGAAGTTTTTACCGAGTTACTTGAATCCAATCGGGAAAACCAAATTCAGTACGATGATCTAAACCAAAGTTATCAAAAACTACGCAAGTCAGTCTTGGCCGATTCCTATGAGTACGGTAATGCTATTGACCGAATTGAAAATGACCTGTCAGCGATCGAAAGTGATTTTTCTGAAGCAAAAAGTTTAACTGCCCAGGGTGACCAGGTGGAGGCCAAGCGGGTTTTATCTCAAATCAAAGTAGCGCTAAGCTCAATTAGCAGTATTTTGCCTAAGATTAGAGCAGGGCGTCAAGCACTCGATACGGTCTTTCAAGAGCAGCTCAGGGAACTTTCTGATACTTATAAAAAGATGATGTCGTTGCAGTATTATATAACTGAAATTGACGTACTTGCCGAAATCAAAAAGTTGCACCTGCAGGTTGATGAAGCTGGCAAACTGCTGGCAGAACTAAAAACTACTGAACTGGAGCAACGAATTACCGCAATTAAGTCTGCGATAACCCACTTGTATGACGTTTTGACCAAGGAGTATAAGGCACGTCCCTTTGTTGAAGATAATCAGGACAAGATTCAGCGCCTCCTAGCCCATGAACAAGTTGAGTCCAAGAATTTGGTTGAAAAATTGCGCCACATTGATGAAAGTTATGAACTGACGCATGGTGAACTGGCCGCCAGCCGGCAGCTAGAGCAGGAAATCAATGAGATGAACCGGCAATATACCGTTGATACGCAAAATTTAGCGGATGGTAAAGGGGTATATTCGGAAATTAAAGCTTCGTGGCTAAGCATGCTTGAGCGTTTGCGTGAAATCACCGCTGAGCAGAAAACAATGGCCCAAGACGTAGATGGTTTGTATGACGCAGAAAATGTTGCTAATGATTCGATTAACGAGTTTAAGCAAGAAGTTTCCTTGATCTATCGCCGCCTTGAACGCAAAAAACTGCCTGGTAAACCCGACACCTTTGTCCAGATGTACACTTTGGTGGTCAATGAGATTGGCCATGTGGCTAAAGAACTAAGTCAAGTTCGCATAAATATGGAAAAGATTTCCAACGAATTAATTCAGATTTCTGACGATGTTGAACGTTTGAAGCGTGAGGCCGATGACATTATTAGCTCCTCTGACCTAGTTGAACTGACCATGCAGTACTCAAACAAATATGCGGGAAACAGTGTCATCAAGCAGGCTCAACAAGAGACCATGGCACTATACGGCCAGGAATATAACTATAAGGATGCCCTGGATACAATTGCAACGGCCATTGAAAAAGTTGAACCTGGTTCATATCAGCGGCTTGAGAACCTGTATTATTCAGAAAATAATCAATAAAGCGCTATGTGGTAAGCAGTTTTAAAGAGATAACTTAGAACTGCTTTTTGCTTGGACAAGGACTATCAATTGAAGGAAGTCAGTATTTAAGCTACAATTGTTAAGTTATGCAGGATTGTTTGAGGGGAGCAAAGATTAGTGATTTATTTTGATAATAGCGCAACAACCAAGATTGACCCAACAGTTTTGACTACATATGACCAAGTGGCGCGAGAAATCTGGGGAAATCCCTCGAGTTTACATCGGTTGGGTGATCGTGCAGCCCAATTGTTAGCAAGCTCACGCGAACAACTCGCTGACCTCTTAGGAACAAAGCCTAGTGAACTCTTTTTTACTTCAGGCGGAACCGAGGCCAATAATTGGGCCATTAAGGGTACAGCCTGGCAAAAACAAACATTTGGCCAACATTTAATTACTTCAAGTGTGGAACATGCCTCGGTGGCCAATGCTTTTACTGCGCTGGAAAACCAAGGCTTTCGGGTTACGCGCCTGCCAGTTGATAAAGCTGGCCGGGTCAATGTTAATGACTTGCGCGCCGCTCTGGATAGTGACACCACACTGGTGTCAGTTATGGGGGTCAATAATGAAATTGGGACAATTCAACCAATTGAGGACATTAGTGACTTGCTTGCCAATTATCCGACCGTCAACTTTCACGTTGATAATGTGCAGGCTATTGGTAAAAATATTTGGTCACGAGTCTTCACTCCTCGGGTTGATTTAGTCAGTTTATCGGCACATAAATTTCATGCACCACGCGGAACTGGCATCCTCTATAAAAAAGCCGGTAAAATGATACTGCCACTCCATGATGGTGGTGGTCAAGAACAGGGCTTACGATCCGGAACGGAAAATTTGCCAGCAATAGCGGGAATGGCCAAGGCACTGCGTTTGCTACTTACTGATGAAGTGGAAAAGGCTGATCGGGAAGCGGCTATCAAGCGCAAAATAGTTGACTACTTGCAAGCTAAACCGGGAATTGAAATTTTTTCACCAGTTTCTCTGAATTTTGCTCCGCACATACTTTGCTTTGCCTTAACTGGTATTCGGGGGGAGACATTGGTCCACACGCTAGAAGAATACGACATCTACACTTCGACCACTTCAGCTTGTGCTTCTACTCGGTCTGCTACAGCAAGCACCTTGTCAGCGATGCAGATTACTGATCGAGTAGCGACTAGTGCCATTAGACTCAGCTTTGATGAGACCAATACGATGGCAGAAGCTGAAGAGTTTATCAGGGTCTTTGAGGAGATTTACCAACACTTTGCCCCAATTAATCATTTAGGAGAATAAAGGAATGAAATACACTGAAATTATGGTTCGCTACGGTGAACTTTCAACTAAGGGAAAGAATCGCAAGGATTTTATCGGTCGGCTAGCTGGCAATGTGACCAAAGTCTTACGTGACTTTCCGGAAGTAGAAATTCGGCCCAAGCATGACCGCATGCACATTATTCTTAATGGAGCACCTTTTGCTGACGTCGATCAACGACTTAAAAAAGTTTTTGGGATTCAAACTTATTCGCCGACTATCAAAATCAAAAAAACTTTAACGATGATTGAAGAGACAGCACTTGCTTTGATGAAGGCGACATTTAAGCCGGGAATGACTTTTAAGGTTAATACCAGGCGTAGCGACCACAACTTTGCTTATGATACTAACGAGTTAAACCAAATGATTGGGGACTACTTGTTTGGTCAAATGGATAACTTAAAAGTTGAGATGAAGCAACCTGACTTGGTCCTTCGAATTGAGGTGCGCCAGGATGCGGCTTACCTTTCTAGCCAACTACTTCGCGGTGCCGGTGGCATGCCGGTAGGTACCGGTGGTCGTGCTGTCATGATGTTGTCTGGCGGGATTGATTCACCGGTTGCTTCCTATCTAGCACTCAAGCGAGGAGTTGAGATTGACATGGTTCACTTTTATAGTCCACCATATACTACTGAGAAGGCGCTGAATAAAGCTAAGGAATTAACTGGTATTTTAGCCAATTATGCTGGGCGCATTAACTTTATTGCCGTGCCGTTTGCGGAAATTCAGGAGACGATTAAAGCCAAAATCCCTGAAGGCTACTTGATGACGATTCAGCGCCGTTTTATGTTGCGGCTGGCCGACCAGCTTCGGGCAAAACGCGGGGGTCTGGCAATTTTTAATGGCGAGTCGGTTGGTCAAGTTGCTTCGCAGACACTCGAATCAATGGCGGCAATTAACGATGTTACCACCACACCGGTGTTGCGACCGGTAGCCACGATGGATAAGACAGAAATTATTGCTTTGGCTGAAAAAATCGGGACATTTGATCTTTCTATTCAACCCTTTGAAGATTGCTGCACAATTTTTGCTCCGCCTCGTCCCAAGACTAAGCCTAAGGTTGACAAAGCTCGTGAATATGAAGCACGGTTGGATACCAGTGCACTAATTGATCGTGCACTAGCAGGAATTGAGATCACGCCCATTTATCCGAATGACCAGTTTTTGGCTGATAAAGCCCAAGAAGATGCTGCATTACTCTAAAAAAAGTGCTATAATGTTGACAAAGTAATAACCAAGAGGTGTTAACCCGGTAAACAGAGAATGGTCCATTGGTGGTGAGAGGCTAAGGGTTAATTGGTAGCTTGGTTGGTCTGGTCAGCTGAACCAATAGTAAGCCGGCCCGGCAATTCGCCGTTATCACAATGAAAGAGAAGCAGCATTTATGCTGGCTTAACTTAGGTGGTACCGCGGTTAATTATATCGTCCTAGACAAGATGTCTAGGACTTTTTTATTGGAGGAAAATGATGACAGACTTAGCACCTAAATATGACCCGCAAGCGGTTGAGCAGGGAAGATATCAAGAGTGGCTTGACCAGGACTTATTCAAGCCATCAAGTGAGCAAAAGGCACACCCCTATGCAATTGTTATTCCGCCACCTAATGTGACGGGTAAGTTGCACTTGGGTCATGCCTGGGATACGGCTATTCAAGATGCCTTAATCCGGTTTAAGCGGATGCAAGGCTTTGATACGCTTTATTTGCCAGGGATGGATCATGCTGGGATCGCTACTCAAGCTAAAGTTGAGGCCAAATTGCGTGACCAGGGCAAGAATCGACATGAGATGGGGCGTACGGCCTTCGTTAAACAAGTCTGGGATTGGAAGGATGAGTATGCCAGCATCATCAGGAGTCAGTGGGCTAAGATGGGCTTGTCCCTTGATTATTCCCGTGAACGCTTTACTTTAGATGAGGGTCTATCTAAGGCAGTGCGGCGTGTCTTTGTTAAGTTATACGAAGAGGGGCTGATCTACCGCGGAGAATATATCATCAATTGGGATCCGGAACTGCAGACAGCCCTGAGTGATATTGAGGTTATCCACCAGGATGACGAGGGTGCCTTCTATCACATCAAGTATCCGTTCGCCGATGGCTCTGGCTTTGTTGAGATTGCTACCACCCGTCCAGAAACCATGTTTGGTGATACGGCCGTTGCCGTAGCCCATGGTGATGATCGCTATAAGGACATTGTTGGTAAGGAACTGGTTCTGCCTCTAATTGGCCGTCACATTCCGATCATTGAAGACCAACACGTAGATCCTGAATTTGGGACGGGTTTAGTAAAAATCACACCGGCACATGACCCGAACGACTTTGCGGTAGGTAACCGGCACAAGTTGGCGCGGATTAATGTCATGAACGACGATGGGACAATGAATGAGCAAGCCGGCAAATATGCGGGGATGGATCGCTTTGAGTGTCGTGAAATGCTGGTTAAAGACTTAAAAGAGCAGGGCTATCTCATTAAGATTAAGCCGATTGTGCACTCAGTTGGGCACTCGGAGCGGTCGGGTGTTCAGGTTGAGCCTCGCTTGTCAACACAGTGGTTTGTTAAGATGAAGCCGTTAGCCGAAAAGGCGCTGCAAAATCAGGAAACTACTGACAAGGTCAATTTTGTGCCCGAGCGGTTTGAACTTACCTTCAAGCAATGGATGGAAAATGTTCACGACTGGGTAATTTCGCGGCAATTGTGGTGGGGCCATCGGATTCCGGCTTGGTACCAGAAGCAAACCGGTGAAGTGTACGTTGGTGAAGAAGCACCTGAAGATATTGAAAACTGGGAGCAGGACCCCGATGTGCTGGATACTTGGTTTTCAAGTGCGCTGTGGCCATTTTCAACGCTAGGCTGGCCGGATGAAAAATCCGCTGATTTCCAGCGCTATTTCCCTACCAATGCCTTAGTCACTGGTTATGATATTGTCTTCTTTTGGGTTTCGCGGATGATTTTTCAAAGTTTGCACTTCACGCATGAGCAACCATTCAACGATGTTGTCTTGCACGGCTTAATTCGTGACGAACAAGGACGCAAGATGAGCAAGTCTCTAGGCAACGGGGTTGATCCGATGGACGTGATTGACCAATATGGTGCTGATGCTTTGCGCTGGTTCCTGCTTAATGGTACTGCTCCGGGCCAAGATACACGCTACAACCCCAAGAAACTGTCTGCCGCCTGGAACTTCATTAATAAGGTTTGGAATGCGTCTAGGTTTGTGATTATGAACTTACCCGCTGAGACAAAACCAGCCCACAAGCCGAATACTGCTTCCTTTGACTTAGCTGATCGCTGGATTTTTGACCGTTTAAACCATACGGTAGGTGAAGTTATTCGCTTGCTTGATGAATATAAATTCGGCGAAGCGGGTCGGGAAATGTACAACTTCATTTGGAATGACTTCTGTGACTGGTACATTGAAATGGCGAAAGTTGCCTTAAATGGCGAAAATCAGACCTTAAAGGTGCGAAAACAAGATAATCTAGTCTGGATTTTGGATCAAATTTTGCGCATGTTACACCCAATTATGCCATTTGTGACCGAAAAACTGTGGCTGTCGATGCCACACCAGGGCAAGTCAATTATGGTGGCTAAGTATCCAGAAACTCATGATGAATTTGTTGACGATCAGGCCCGGCATGAGATGGACTTCTTAATCGAAACAATTAAGGCTGTCCGCAACATCCGTATGGAAGTTAACGCCCCGCTTTCTGCGCCGATCGATATTATGATTCAACTTGAAGACCCTGAAAATGAGCAGATTTTAGCAGATAATACCGATTATGTTAAGAATTTTTTGCATCCTAAGAAGTTGACGATTGCCGGTCAAATTGCTGCTCCTAAGTTGGCCAAGACTGCGGTCATCTCCGGCGCTCAGATTTTTGTGCCTTTGGTTGACCTAGTTGATGTGGATGAAGAAATTCAGCGCATGAAAAAAGAAGAACAAAGCCTCAAAGATGAGCTTGAACGGTCAAGTAAAAAGCTGAGTAATCAAGGCTTCGTGGCTCATGCTCCGGAATCGGTAATCGCCAAAGAAAAATCCAAGCAGGCCGACTATGAGCACCAGCTTGAAAGCGTCAAGCAGAGAATTCAGGAATTAAAAAAGAGTGAGTAACGTGAATTTTACAAGTGCCCAAGCAGTGATCAACCATTTATATGCACTGCCGCGTTTGCACCCAAAAGCCGACTTAAGCTATATCAACCGGGTCCTACAAATTCTGGGTAATCCGCAGAATCAGGTGAAGACGGTGCATGTAACGGGAACGAACGGCAAAGGTTCGACTTCTTACTACCTAAGCAACTTGTTGCAAAAGGCCGGTCAAAAGACGGGCCTTTTTGTTTCCCCCTATGTCTTTAGCTTTAACGAACGAATTCAATTGAATGGAGAAAGAATTAGTGATCACGACTTGGTCAACGTCGCCAATCAGGTAGAAGAAGCAATTCTGCAGGTGCAGCGGCAAGATCCTGACTTTGGCCTCGTTATCTTTGAGTATGAGGTAGTACTAGCCTTTGTTTATTTTGTCCAAAAGAAGTGCGACTATGCTGTGATTGAGGTGGGGATTGGAGGTGAACATGATAAGACTAATGTGATTACACCAGAAGTTAGCATAATCACCACGATCGGACTTGACCATGAAGAAGTTATTGGACCGACTATCAAGGAAATCGCTCAGGAAAAGAGTGGAGTAATCAAGTTTCAGCGTCCAGTTGTACTTGGTTATATTCCGGCAGAAGCGCTGCCCATTATTACCCATAAAGCAGCAGCAGAAGCAGCTCCAGTAAAGAGATTGGGGCTTGACTTTTCATTAACTTGGGGAAGGAAGATACTTTATTCAGATAAATTCCACACGGTAAAATTAACCAGTAGACCCCAAGTCGAAGAAATTGATGCCGCGCTTGCCATTTGCGCCTTTAGCTTGCTGCACTTGCCACTTAGCAGTGGCGAAGTTGCAGCTGCAATTAACCAGACTGTGATACCGGGCCGATATCAAATCGTGCAAGAGCGCCCACTAGTTATCTTGGATGGCGCCCATAACGTGCAAGCAATGCAAAGTCTGCTAGCATTTGTTCGCCAAGAACAAGTGGACCGGCGGGGGCGCTTGCGTATCTTACTGACGATGATGCAGGATAAAGATATGGAGCAGGTTTTTGCTTTGTTTAATCAGACCGAAGAAGTTGAGTTGACGACGCTTGACTATCAACGTGCTGCCAAAAAAGCGGATTTTCCTGGCTGGGTTCAGCAGAAATACCCTTATCAGCCCGACTGGCAAGAAGCATACCGGGAAATGCGACAAGCTAGTCAGACAAATGATATACTGCTGGTAACGGGGTCATTTTACTTAGTTGGTAATATTTTGCAAATGGAGGATAAAAATGCGGGTACAGGGAAGTAAAGCCGATATTAAAGGTATCTTGTTTGATATGGACGGCTTGTTGGTTAATTCAGAAAGACTATACTGGAAAGCCAATATCCAGGCAGCTAAAGAAGCAAATTTAGGTCTTTCAGACGATGTGTACTTAAGCCTAGTTGGTTCAACCAATGCTGATATGACCGCCTTTTACCACCGGTATTTTGCTGATGACGAGCAGCGCGATCGCTTTATTAAGCGCACCGATGAATTAGCCTGGCAATGGACAGATGAAGGTGAGTTGAAGTTGCAAGCGGGCGTTCAAGCAGCACTTGACACTTTTGCGCAGTTGGGTCTGCCCATGGCGATTGTTAGCAGCAATACGGAAGCGGTAGTTGAGCATAATCTGTGGGTAACAGGTATTCGTAATTACTTTCAGTTCCACTTGAATTCAGCCGACGTCAAAAAACACCAGATCAAGCCTAAACCTGCCCCTGATATCTATCTTTTAGCGCTTGCTAAGCTGGGCCTGCCCGCTGCAAACGTCTTGGCCTTTGAGGATTCTTCAACGGGCTTGCAGGCCGCCGTCAATGCCGGAGTTGAGTGTGTGATGATTCCTGACTTGTTACCTGCTAGCAAAAAGGACGAGGCACTGGCCTTGATGGTCTGTCCAAATTTTAAAAAATTTTTGCAAAAAGTTTAGTTTTTGGCGTACCTAATAGTGAAAGGAGTGATTTGATGAAAATCAGCAAAGCCGATCGCTATTTGGTAAAGACTGACGTTGAATTGTTGGGAGCGTTGTTTAATCAGTTGAACGAAAGGAATATTACTAGCTTTGACCAACTAACTCAACAACTAAGACAACTAAAGATTAACAACTTCAATGACTTACTCAAGTACCTATCAGGCGAAACATGTAATGAAGATTTGGCCCTGCTCTGTGAAAATCTGCTAGACCGTTTGCGGGGTGCCCTACCTGACCGCGAATCAGTACTGACATCAAGTAGCGAGGTCGGAACATACCTAATTAATAAGCTTGCGGGTCATAAACAAGAGGAGTTGTGGGCCATTTATATTGATAATAGTAGCCATATTATTGCGGAAAAGCAGCTCTTTCAGGGTACGTTAGATAAGTCAGTAGCTCATCCGCGTGAAGTTTTCCGCTGGGCTGTTCTTTATGCCTGTGCTGGACTTTTGGTGGTTCATAATCACCCCAGTGGTAACCTGTTACCTTCTAAGAGTGATATTGCTTTTACTGAAAGTTTGCAGACTGCTGCTAAATTATTACACATTGACTTTTTGGATCACTTTATTGTGGGTAAAGGACACTATCTGAGCATGCGCGAGCAACAATTGTGTTAAATTCATCTTAAAGTCGTAAGCTAAATCTTTTTTAAATGCTACTTTATGCTATAATAATTCAAGATTTAGAGACTGCAGTATTTAAGGAGAGATTTACGTGTTTGGATTAGGAACAAAGAATATTGGCATCGATTTAGGTACAGCCAATACGCTTGTTTACATGGAAGGCAAAGGTATTGTTCTTAGGGAGCCATCCGTTGTAGCAAAAAATACCCGTACCAATAAGGTGATTGCGGTCGGATCTGAAGCAAGAGAGATGATTGGTAGAACTCCTGCCAGTATCGTTGCCATTAGACCGATGAAAGACGGTGTAATCGCAGATTATGATACCACTGCCTCCATGCTCAAGTATTTTATTGAGAAGACAGTTGGCAATTCCAAGCCGTCAGTCATGATTTGTGTACCATCGGGTGTTACCGAGGTTGAAAAACGGGCTGTGATCGATGCGGCCCGCGTTGCAGGGGCTCGTGAAGCCTTCGTGATTGAGGAGCCATTTGCTGCCGCTATTGGGGCAGACTTACCGGTAATGGATCCAACTGGGTCAATGGTGGTTGATATCGGTGGAGGAACAACTGATGTTGCAACGATTTCGTTGGGCGGAATTGTCTCCTCCTCCTCAATTCGACAAGCTGGTGATAAGTTCAATACTGCAATTGTTAACTATGTCCACTCTAAGTTCAATTTATTGATTGGCGAACGGACGGCGGAAGATATTAAAATTCAAATCGGTTCCGCTTCCGTTGAAAAGGCGAAAGAAATAGAAGCCGTCAGTATTCGAGGGCGCGATTTAGTTACCGGTTTGCCTAAGTCAGTTGATATTGAGGCTGTCGATGTTTCTGAAGCAATTCAAGATGTTGTTCAAGATATTATCGTTGCAATCAAGGAAACCCTTGAACAAACTTCGCCTGAAATTGCTGCTGATGTCATTGACCACGGAATTGTCTTAACTGGTGGTGGGGCTCTCCTTAAGAACCTGCCTGACGTCATTTCAGATGCAACTAAGGTTCCAGTATTTATTGCGCAAGACCCACTTGACTGTGTTGCGATGGGTACAGGTAAGTCTCTGAAAAATATTGAATTAATGCGTAGAAGTCGCAGATAATACAAAAGTCGGCTAGTGGGCCGACTTTTTTAGGAATCAATACCATATGAAAAAGTTTTTACAAAATAAAAAACTATTATCAGTCTGTGTCGTTATCATTGTGATTTTTGCTGTTTCGGGTACAAGTGTTGGTATCCGCAATAAGCGCAATATGCCCTTGGTGATCCAAAGCTTTGGCAATGATGTGGTGGCAGTCGGGGTAAGAGTTGTCGATTTTCCCCTTAGACTAGTCTCTGGAACGATGAATACCGTACACGACTTACTGAACACACAAGATGAAAACAATTATTTGAAAAGTCGCGTAAGTGAACTGGAACAGACGAAGGTGCGTAATTCGAGCCTGGAAAGTGAAAACAAGCAGCTAAAGGCAGCACTGGGCTTAAAAAAAACTTTGAGTGACTTTGAAATGGTACCTGCATCGGTCATTTCGCGTTCCCCTGACAGTTGGACCGCCTTGCTAGTGATCAACAAGGGCACCACCGCTGGACTGCAAAAGAATATGGCCGTTATGTCCGGTGGCGGAATTATTGGCCGCATTATCGAAGTTAGTGCGGCATCATCAAAAGTGGAGTTAATCACCACTACTGATAAGTCTGCCAACCGTTTTGCTGTTGAAGCAGACGCTGCTGGTGGACAAAAGGTCCATGGCATCATTACTGTCATTGGGACAAAAACGTTAGCCTTTACGCAAGCAATCGATGGTCGCAAACTAAAGCAGGGCACAAAAATTTACACGAGTGGAATGGGCGGTAACTCCCCCAAAGGGCTTTTGGTTGGAACTGTTGCACACACAACAAGGGATACGTTTGGACTATCTGATTTAATCAAGATTAAGCCAGCTGGAGAATTGAATGATCCAGCTGTAGTCACTGTCGTAAAGAGGAAGGTGACTGATTAATGCGTTCACTGCAAAAATTCACCTTAGCCTTTGTCTTATACCTAATGCTCGCCCTTGACGCTAGTTTATCGCTTGTTTTACATCAGTTTTTGGCCCTTGCAGGGGGGATAAACTTACTGTTACCAATCAGTGTAATGTTGATTGCACTATTTGACGATATGAATCAAAAAGAAATTTGGCTTGCACTGGGGGCGGGCATCGTCAGTGACTTTTATTTTTTTGGCGTCCTAGGTCTTTATACGGTAGCTTTACCTGGAATTTGTTGGCTTTTACAGCGGTCAGCACGTTTTTTACCTGAAGTTTTTTGGGCGCGAATTGTGGCTGTCTTACTTGCTGTGGTTGCCCTATGTATCTACAGCTGGCTTGTTTTAAATATTACAGGCTTGGCTAGAGTGCCCTTGCTAGAGCTCTTAGTCAGTTTAGGATCCACTTTAGTTTGGTCTTTTGGCTTTGCCACGTTGACATATAAAATGTGGGCCTGGCTTGCGACTAGCTATCCTTTTATGGTTAAAAGAAGTAACTACTAAGAAAAAAGCGTGAGAAATAATTTTCTCACGCTTTTTATTCGAAAACGCCAGAGCTGGCTAGCGCACTGACAATTTGCATAAAAACTGCAGCTAGCGTGATGAATGCCATCAGCCAGGCCATTACAATCGTTAATTTTTGAAAACCCGATTTCTTCTTTTTTCTTTTTCTTGCCATGTTTGTCCTCCTGCTTGAACAATATTTTATGCTATTTAGTGGTTTTTTTCAAACGGATAGTAAGATAGAATAGGTAGCAATGAGTGGAGGAAGTAGTTTTTATGTTGTTAATTTTTCTATTACCCTTAATTGGCCTGGCTATTGCCGTTAGTTTGAACAAGTTTCTTCCCAAGGCAAAATTTCGTGGGTATGATGTTTTACCCTTCTTTATGCTTTATGCCTGTCACTTAATTACGGTTGAGCAGCATAAGCCTGAATTTTTGCCATATGGCTTTTTTATCTTTTTTATTTTGGTAATAATTTTGGCAGTGACAGCAGCAGCCAAAAATAAAAATATTGCGCTAGGTAAGACGATGCGTCAAATATGGGATTATCTTACCGTTAATGCCCTGTTTTGGTATCTTGGTTTGTTGTTCATGATGATTTGAGCTTTTTTTCAGAATAGTAAAGGCGTAGCCGAAAATTCAGTTGAATTTTCGGCTTTTTTGTTTGCGGCCCAGGAAGTTAAATTATTTTTACTTTTATTCCCAAAAAAGTGGTGGAAAGTGGTGAATTGTGGTAAATTATTATTTGGAAGGGGGCTAAACCATGTTCATGGGTGAATATCATCACAATCTTGACAACAAAGGGCGTTTAATTATACCCGCTCGTTTGCGTAGTCAGATTGGTGACAAGATGATTTTTACCCGGGGGATGGAAGGCTGTATTTTCGGATATACCACGGAGACGTGGGAGAAAATTGAAGCCAAGTTGGCCCAACTTCCGTTAACTAAGAGAAATACGCGTAGTTTTACGCGTTTGTTTTACTCTGGTGCAATGGAATGCGAATTCGATAAACAGGGACGTGTGAATCTGACCACGACATTGAAGACCCACGCCTCCCTTGATAAAGAATGTGTCATTGTTGGTGTTTCCGACCGAATTGAAGTTTGGTCCAAGGAACGCTGGGAAGACTTTAGCAATCAAGCTAATGAAAACTACGATGACATCGCAGAAGATTTGGAAGATATTGAACTTTAAAATGATGGATTTCAAACATACCAGCGTACTCTTAGCTGAAACAATTGAAAATTTAAAACCCAAAAACGATGGTCTCTATGTAGACGGGACTTTTGGCGGTGGGGGCCATGCAAGATATTTGCTGAGCAAGCTTGATCGAGGAACACTGGTTGCTTTTGACCAAGATGAATATGCGATAAATTCAGCTAAGTTGAACTTTGCCGATTTATTACAAGCAGACAGTAATCCGCAGTTAAAGCTAGTACATGACAATTTTAGTCATTTGCAGTTGAACCTGGTTAAGCTAGGTTATCCAGATGGCATTGATGGCATATACTACGACTTAGGAGTTTCTTCTCCGCAATTTGATCAGGCAGGACGCGGTTTTTCATACCGGTTCGATGCCAGGTTGGATATGAGGATGGACCAGAGTCAGAGTTTGGATGCATACCAGCTCGTAAACAACTCTAGTCAAAAGGAGCTAGCCGATATTCTGTATAAATTTGGTGGTGAGAAATTCTCGCGTCAAATTGCCCACAAAATCGTCGAAAGTAGACAAAAAACCCCGATTGCAACAACCTTTGAATTGGTAGATGTAATTAAGGAAGCTATTCCTGCGTTTGCCCGTCGGACAGGGGGACATCCTGCCAAGAAAACTTTTCAGGCCCTACGTGTAGTAGTTAACCGTGAGCTTGAAGTTTTACATGATTCGCTTGAAGAAGCTATTGAACTGCTAAAACCAGGTGGTAGAATCAGTGTAATCACTTTTCAATCCGATGAAGACAAAATCGTCAAGGGCATTTTTAAAAAATATTCCGAGGTTGAGGTACCAAGAGGCATGCCAATGGTTCCCGATAGTATGAAGCCAACACTTCGCTTAGTCAACCGCAAACCAATTGTGGCCTCGCCTAAAGAATTAAAAAACAATAACCGCTCACACAGTGCTAAATTACGCGTTGCGGAAAAATTGTGAAGAGGAATAGATAATGGCTGATAGTTTAGCAAGACAAGTAGAATTTAATCCCAATCAGGAAACTGAGCTCAAAAAAAGGCAGCGGCAAGTTCTCAATCCACATCGGGTTACTTGGACCGGCTTTGAGAAGTCCTTGCTAGTGCTGGGAGGCATAGTAACAGTTGGACTAATGACGTTTCTAGTTTCCGCGAGCATTTCTGCAACATCAGCACAGCATGAACTTACCGGCGTGCAGCGTGCAGTTGCAAAGGGACAAAATGAAGTCAGTGATTTACATCAAGAATTAGGTGAGTTATCTTCGAGTGCAAGATTAAATAAGATTGCGCGAAGCAAGGGGCTAACTCTCATTGGAAAAAATATTAGGACTATCCGCTAATGAAAAAACACATTAGTAAGCTAAATTTGCAAAAATCCAAAGCCCGCAGGTACCGCTTTACAGTAGGGAGATTTCTCCAGGTAGCTGTAGCTTTGGTTTTTCTTGTATTTGTAGGCAGATTTTTATATATTGGTATTTCAAAAACCGTCAACGGCCAGAATTTGCGCCAGCGAACTGAGCAGTTGTATATGCGCAACCAGGTTCTAAAGGCCACCCGAGGTAATATTTATGATCGCAATGGCTTAGCGGTTGCGCAAGATACGCATCAGTATACTGTATATGCGATTTTGGATAAGTCTTCGATTAATTACAAAAATAAACCTGAACATGTTGTTAATAAAGCGGAGACAGCACAAAAGTTAGCAGAGGTGCTGCCGCTATCGGCCCAGCAAATTTTGCATTATTTGGAACCGCAGCACGCGGCCTTTCAAGTTCAGTTTGGTGGTGCAGGTAATGGCTTAACTAAGGCGCAAAAAGATAAAATTGTCAAAATGAAACTACCGGGTATCAAATTCTTTGAAACGCAAGCCCGCCTGTATCCTAACGGCAACTTTGCTTCGCATGTGGTTGGTCTAGCCAGTCCAAAGTATGACAAAAAATCCGGCCGACAGAGCTTGGGAGGAACGATGGGACTTGAAGCTTGGTATGATAAAGTGCTTGCTGGCAAAGATGGCTATCAAGTTTCATCAGTTGATGCCGCTAATTATCAAACCCCCAACAGTGTTCAAACATATCAAGCGCCAAAGGATGGCAAGAATGTTTATCTAACGATCGATTCACAGTTGCAGGAATACTTAGAAACCAGGATGAGTTATGTTCAAAAAGCGTATAATCCGGTTTCGATGACGGCAATTGTTGAGGATATGAAAACAGGTAAGGTTTTGGCAGCTTCACAGCGACCAACTTTTAACCCGCAGACCAAGCAGGGAATGAGTAAGTCTTACCGCAATATCTTAGTTCAAGATACATTTGAACCTGGGTCGGTCTTTAAAGTTTTAACTTTAGCAGCTGCAGCTAACAGTGGAAATTACCACCCGAACCAGTACTATAACTCTGGCTCGGTAACTGTTAATGGCTCGGTTATCCACGATTGGCAACCTCGGGGCTGGGGTAATATTCCATTTTCGCAGGCCTTTCCCCGGTCCTCTAACACAGGTTTTGTGCACATTGAACAACAGATGGGAGCAAAAACTTGGCGTAGTTACCTGCGTAAGTTCCATATTGGCCAAAAGACCGGTGTAACTCTGCCAGGTGAACAGGTTGGATTGTTAGCTTTTAATTCTCCCATTGACCAGGCGGTTACTAGTTTTGGTCAGGGTGTTAACGTTAATGTTATGCAAATGATGCAGGCATTTAGCAGTTTGGCCAATAATGGTCAGATGGTGAAGCCGCAGTTTGTTGATAAAATAACAGACCCTAATGGTAAGACCATTAGTGGTTATCAAGTCAAAAACGTTGGTCAGCCGGTTTACTCTAAAGAAACGGCTCAGGTGGTTTTGGCTAATATGCGGCGAGTCTTGAATAAGCGGATTGGGACCGGTTCGGTATATCAAATTGGTAACGAAAGTATCGCAGTCAAGACTGGTACGGCCCAAATTGCCAATCCTAAGGGCGGCGGCTACCTCAAGGGCGATAGTAACTATACGTTTTCAGTAGTTGGGGTCACCCCAGCCAAACATCCGCGTTACTGCATTTACATCACGGTAAAGCAACCGAGACACATGTCTAAACCGGCCGAAGTGATTTTATCGTCGATTTTCAAACCAATGATGACCCGAATCATTCTAATGTCCAAAAACCAATTGAATGAGTCTACTGCTGTTACAATTCCTGACTTAGTGGGACAAAGCTATGCTCAAGCGGAAAAGCTTGCTAACAAGCTAGGCTTAAGACTGGTTAAACTTGGTAACGAAGGTAAAATCACCGCTCAGGCTTATCCTAAGGGCCAAAAAGAGCAGTCGGGTAAGCGTTTGTTTGTGTTAACTGGAGGTGAAATCACCTGTCCTAACATGAAGGGCTGGAAAATCGACGATTTACACCAGTTCGCTGACCTTACCGGGGTAAAGCTGGAAGTTAAGGGGACAGGCACTGTGCATGCGCAAAGTATTGCCGTTAACGCTGCCGTTAAGTCAGGGACAAAAATCACCGTAAAGTTAAAGGAGTAGCATTTTATGCTCATTACTAGCATTATTGCATTAGTTAGTTCATTAGCATTGACAGGCATTTTTTTGCCGTGGATGATTATTTTTATGCGCATTCACCATGAAGGCCAAGAAATTCGTGACGAAGGTCCTAAGTGGCACCAAAAAAAATCTGGCACTCCCACTATGGGGGGCGTGGTCTTTGTTCTGGCAGCTGCTATTTCAACTGTTTGGGTAGTCGCTTGGCAACAGCAAATGACCCAACTAATTTGGATTTTAGTAATTAGTCTGCTAGGTTATGGAATTATTGGCTTTTTAGATGATAGGCTCAAATTGTTTTATAAACGTAATTTGGGCTTGAAGGCATGGCAAAAATTTTCTTTGCAGATTCTAGTTGCCCTGGTTATTGTAGCTATTGCGGCGAGTGCTAACTTCAAGTTCCAACTCTTTATTCCTTTTTTCGGCTTAATCAACAGTGTTATTTTATTCACCTTTTTTGTGGTTGTCTGGTTGGTGGGCTTTTCTAATGCGGTAAACCTGTCGGATGGCTTGGATGGTCTGGCCACTGGGTTAACCATTATTGCGTATGCGACATATGCCTATCTTGCTTTGAAACAGCAAAATTTTGCAATTTTAATCTTTTGCATGAGCGTAATTGGTGGCTTGATTGTATTTTTTATTTTTAACCATAAACCTGCTAAAATCTTCATGGGTGATGCGGGTTCCTTGGCACTTGGTGGTGGCCTGGCCGCAGTCAGTATTTTTTTGCAGCGGCCCTGGTCCTTACTATTGGTCGGGATTGTCTTTGTCGGTGAGACTGCCAGCGTTATTTTGCAGGTGATTTCTTTTCAGACTACGGGTAAGCGGATTTTCAAAATGACCCCAATTCACCACCACTTTGAAATGATGGGCTATTCTGAATGGAAAGTCGATATTCTATTTTGGGTGGTAGGACTGCTTGGAAGTATGTTGTATTTATTGATTTGGAGCTAAGGGTAAATAATGAAGCAGATTGAAACGTATCGAAATAAGAAGATCTTTATTTTGGGTCTGGGCAAAAGCGGTTTTGCAGTAAGTATCTTATTGCTTAAACTTGGTGCAAAGCTGACTTTAAACGACCAGGCCGACCTAGATCACAATCCGCAAGCCCAGCAGTTGCAAAAATTAGGAGTGCGCGTAATCGGCGGTGGCCATCCAACCGAGCTGCTTGAGCAGGAACACTTCGACTATTTTGTTAAAAATCCTGGTATTCCATACGAAAATCCGCTAGTAAAACTGGCTCAAGAATTACATTTGCCCATTATTACGGAACCTGAAGTTGCTCTTAGTGCTAGTAGTGCCCCGTATGTGTGCGTGACTGGTTCAAACGGCAAAACGACCACGGTACTGCTGGCTCAGCGGATACTTGACCATCATCTGGCTCCGACGGGCCATCACGCGTACGCTGTTGGTAATATTGGTGTGCCGATTTCAGAAGTGGTACTGACAGCTTCTAAAGATGATCTTTTGGTAGTTGAGTTATCTAGTTTTCAGCTATTAGGGGTGACTGACATCAACCCGCGAGTGGCTGCCATTATTGACATTTATGATAATGTCCATTTAGATTATCATAAGTCCTTTGCAAATTACGTAGCGGCCAAATTACGGATTACTAAAACTCAATCGTCAGACAATTATTTCCTGGCTAATTTTGACCAGAAAGAGCTTTTGGCCAAAGAAAAGAAGCTGACCCGGGCGCAAGTTTTAACTTTTTCTGAAAAAGACCCAGCAGCTGACTACTATATTGCTAACGGCTATCTGCAAAGTCAGAAGGGGCGGATAATGAAGACGGCTGAAATGAAGCTACCCGGATTACATAACCAGCAAAATGCTTTGGTAGCTTGTGCCATTGCCGAATTAATGGGTGCTAGCAGTGAAGATATCCAAGCCGGCTTGACGACTTTTACCGGTGCCAAACATCGTTTACAATATGTAATGACCTTAAACGGACGGGCGATTTATAATGATTCAAAATCGACCAATATTGAAGCGGCCACTGTGGCCCTTCCGGCATTTCAGGAACCAGAAGTCTTAATTGCAGGTGGTTTGGACCGGGGTTTTACCTTTAATGCCTTGGTGCCCTTATTAAAAGAACACGTCAAGGCGGTTGTACTCTATGGCGAAACACGTTATTTGTTAGCTGATGCGGCTGGTCAAGCCCAAATCAAGCAAATTGTGGTTGTCGATACGCTGCAAGAAGCGGTTCCGCGAGCTTACGACCTGTCGGTTGCGGGCGATGTCATACTGTTTTCACCGGCGTGTGCTTCGTGGGATCAATTCAGGTCATTTGAAGAACGTGGTGACATTTTTATGGATTTGGTTAAGGAATTGAAGACAAAATAAAATGAGAGTTATTTTTACCGGTGGCGGAACTGGTGGCCACATCTACCCGATTATGGCAATTATTGAGCAGCTAAAGCAGCGTGGACTTGTAACAGATGAAGATATTTTGTTTGTAGGTACTGCCCAAGGCCTTGAGGCTAAAATTGTTCCCGCAGCTGGCGTCAACTTTAAGACAATTGAGGTTCAGGGCTTTTCGAGCAAAAAGTTATTAAGCAATTTAACAACAATTAATAAGTTTGTGAAGGCGGTTAAACAGGCTAAGCAGATAATCGGTGACTTTAAACCTGACGTGGTAGTTGGCACCGGTGGGTATGTCAGCGGGGCGACAGTCTATGCTGCTGCGAAGTTGGGCATTCCGACCATGATTCATGAGTCAAACTCGGTGGTTGGGGTTGCTAACAAGTTTTTGGGGCATTACGTCGATAAAATATGTTATACCTTTGATGATGCTGCTAAGCAGTTTACCGAAAAAAAGAAGCTGGTTAAAACAGGCAATCCGCGTTCACAGCAGGTTTTAAACTTGTCTTCGACGAGGTTTGATTTACAAGATAAGTGGCGCTTAAATGAAAAAATACCAACTGTGCTGATTTTTGGGGGTTCTCGAGGTGCACTTGCCATCAATCGCGTAATGCTGCAATCTTTGACCAAGTTAAAACAAAAACCGTACCAGCTTATCTGGGTGACGGGCAATTACTATTACCAGGAGATTAGTGAAAAGTTGGCAGGCGTCGACTATGGCAACAGGATAAAGATTGTACCTTACGTCAAAGATATGCCTGCTTTACTACCCAAAGTAACCTGTGTGGTTGCCCGTTCAGGAGCGACCAGTATTGCTGAGTTTACTGCATTAGGTGTTCCCGCGATTTTAATTCCTAGTCCCAATGTCACACATAACCACCAAATGAAAAATGCCCTTGATCTTGAACGAGCAGGAGCAGCCACGGTAATTGCCGAAAGTGACGTAAATACCAATAACTTTATTTCATCGATTGATCATATTTTACTTGATCACAAGTATGCCGATGAGATGAGTACAGCATCCAAAAAATTAGGCATTCCTGATGCATCAGATCAAGTCATTAATGTCATGAAAGAGATTGCCAAGTAGCAAAGAGGAGGTGAGGCAGTTGCCTAAAAAACGTGTGACCAAGATTGATCCCAAAGAAAAACTTTCGCCTTATTTAGACTATCAATCGAATAAAAATAAGCGCAAGTCGCAAAGTAAGACGCAAAATAAGCTTTCTGCCTCGCTAGCTAATTTACGCAGTGAACGTAAGTCCGCTTTGGTTAAACGACTAGGGTTGATTGTAGGTATTTCAGTAATTGCGTTGATCGGTCTCGGTTTTTATATTTCGCCGCTTAATGATGTAGTTAGTGTTAAGGTAGAAGGCGGCCGCGACCTGCCCCTGGCAGAACTAGTTAAAACCTCTGGCATTAAGACCAGTGACAAGGTAATTGATCATCTAGTTGATTCACGGGGCGTTAACCATAAAGTAAAACAGAAGTATAGTGAAGTCGAGCACATTAACATTGGCGTTAACCACCTTAACCAGTTGGTTTTAAAAGTAAATGAGTATCAGACCATTGGTTATATCAAAAAAGGAAATAAATATTGTAAGATTTTAGCGCATGGCAAGTTAGGCACCCAACTACTGCCTTGGAGCAAAGTAAGTCCCGATAAACCAGTGTTTATCGGCTATAATCACGACATGTCTTTGAATCAGAGTTTAGCCTTGTTCAACAGCTTGCCTAGCGGCTTTCAGAGTCAGATTAAGTTGCTCAGCGGTAATACGCGGCGCAAATCGCAGGTTATTTTTGTAATGAAGGATGGCAATGTAGTCATTGGTAACGTTTCTACTTTGAAAAGAAAATTGAAATACTATAATGAAATTAAAGCCAAGGCCACTAAAGATAGCTTAATTGACTTGGAAGTAGGGGCATACAGTCGTCCACTAACAGTTAAAGAAAAAAGAATTTATGGTTTAACATAAGCTGATTTTATATTTCTTTTATGTTAGAATTTTTACAAGAAGTATCGACGGGGGGTTAATTTTTGGACAATACAAATCTTTTAGTGGGTCTAGATATAGGTACCACAAGCGTTAAGGCAGTTGTTGCTGACGCCGGTAAAGTGATTGGAGCCGTTGCAATTCCCAACCTAGGAATGAGACACGGAAGCATTGTTGACATTGACGAGACAGCCAATGCGATTAGACGTGCTTTAAAAGAAATCGCGAAAAAAATTAATACAAATATTTATCGTGTTGTGACCGGCATTCCAGTCGGGATGTTGCAGCTAGAAACCGCGAGTGACTTAGTTAACGTTGGTGACAATGGTCGAGAGGTGGGTAATAGTGATGTCAAACGCGTTGTTCGCGTTGCCAGTAAGTCTGCCGTGAAGAGCGAGCGGGAGCCCATTGCCTTTTTACCCAGTCGCTTTGTTATTGATGGTAAAACTGAAGTTGATGATCCCCGTAAGATGATTGCCCACTCGCTGGCCGTGCAGGGGATCATGCTAACTGCGCCGACTAGTGCGCTGCATAATATCAAAAAAGCAGTTGAGCGAGCTGGCTACCAAAATAACTTCTTCGTCCCGACCCCGTTAGCCATTGCCAGTGTTGCCCTCACCGAAAGTGAACGTACTTTTGGGTCAATTATTCTTGATTCTGGTGGCGGAGTAACGACTGCTACAGTGGTTCATAACGGACAAATCAAGTATGCCAATATTGACTTTGAAGGCGGTAGGGATATCAGTAATGATATTTCTGCTGTCCTTAGTACCTCTAAAAAGGATGCAGAGCAAATCAAACTTGATTATGGCTATGCGGATCCAAGCCTTGCTTCAACTAAGAATAAATTTGCGGTTAATAGTGTCGGTACGAATGGCCAGCAAATGGTTGACGAGGTGTATTTAAGCAATATCATTAATGCCCGTATTATGCAGGCAGTTGAACGGCTTGATAAGGGGCTAGCAAGTCACGGTGCTTTAAAGTTGCCGGGCGGGATTGTTATTACCGGTGGTAATAGCCTATTGCAAGGTTTTGAGAATATTGTTGCCAATTCATTAGGGGTGAAAGCGCGAATCTATCAACCAGATCAGATTGGAATGCGGAATCCAGTATATTCAGCGGCTTATGGTATTGTCAATTATGCATATAAAATGTCTGACATTGACTTCTTAGTAATTAAGGCAATCTATGGTAGTGAGACCGCTGAGGAAGCGGAATCAGCTAAAAAAATTACCAAGAATTCAAAAAGTCCGACTACAAGTAATGAAACCAAGGTCAAAGAAGAATATAATAGACATGAGTTATTAAAGCGAGAACGTAACTCGCGCAGTAAAGAGAAAAAAAATCTGCAAAATAAAGATAGAAGCATTAAGAATTTCTTTAAAAAGTTCTTTGATTAAAGGTGGTTAATTAGATGGATTTTACATTCGATTCTGACGATAATAAGAACGCTATTATCAAAGTCATTGGTGTTGGTGGCGCAGGTGGTAATGCCGTTAACCGGATGATCGACGATGGCGTGCAAGGGGTCTCCTTTGTTGCTGCTAATACAGATGTGCAAGCGTTGAATAGCAATAAAGCAGAAACCAAGATACAATTGGGACCCAAATTAACGAGGGGACTTGGTGCTGGCTCACATCCAGAAGTTGGCCAAAAGGCTGCGGAAGAAAGCGAGCAAACGATTGAAGATGCCTTAAAAGGCGCTGACATGATTTTTATCACGGCTGGAATGGGCGGTGGTACGGGGACTGGAGCAGCTCCGACAGTAGCTAAGATTGCGCGCGAAACTGGTGCGCTGACGGTTGGCGTGGTTACCCGGCCATTCACTTTTGAAGGACCTAAACGGTCAAAAAATGCCACTGCGGGAATAGCAGAATTAAAGCAATATGTCGATACGTTGGTGATTATTGCTAATAACCGTTTGCTTGAAATGGTCGATAAGAAGACTCCCATGATGGACGCTTTCAAAGAGGCGGATAACGTTTTGAAACAAGGTGTGCAAGGAATTTCTGACTTGATTACCTCGACTGACTACGTTAACTTGGATTTTGCTGACGTTAAAACAGTGATGGCAAACCAAGGTGCCGCATTAATGGGAATTGGTCGTGCCAGTGGTGAAAACAGGACGATTGAAGCCACTAAACTGGCGATTTCGTCACCATTACTCGAAGTTTCAATTGATGGAGCAAAGCAAGTCCTCCTCAATATTACTGGTGGACCTGACCTGACGCTATTTGAGGCCCAAGATGCTTCGGAAATAGTTTCTAAAGCTGCGGGTGATGATGTCAACATTATCTTTGGTACGTCAATTAATCCTAATCTCGGCGATGAGGTTGTAGTAACAGTTATTGCAACCGGAATTAGTTCAGCGGCTGAAGAAAAAGCTTCCCGCCAGCTTCCGGGTCAGAGCCATCAAGTCAAGGCGAAGCCGCGGACAGCAAATTCAGAAAACATTAGTAACTCAACTTCAGCTGATGACCAAGGACTGGCAAGGCCGGCCGCTGCCAAGCACAAGCCAATGGTCGACCCAACCAGTGTTTGGGGTTTGAATAATGATGAAGAGGACCTGGAAGAAAGACGGTCAAAACCAGCTGCCTTTGACCAAAATGACAATCAAAGCATCTTTGACGATGATGATCAGACTAGCATTTCCCAAATTGAAACCAGTGCTTTAGACGATGATGATACAGAAGATATCCCGTTTTTTAGGCATCGTGGCAAAAAATAATTAGGAGGCAAAAAATGGCTTTTAGTAAAATAGGCAAATTTTTTGGCGTTTCAGATGATGACGAAATGCTTGATAACGAAGAATACTATGATGACCAACAAGTAGAAGAAGAGGAAGTACCTGGTGGCGGGCGTAATAGCGATAAGGTAGTTTCGATTAAGTCTGGACTTGATAGTAATAAGAGTAGGATTGTTCTTTACGAGCCCCGGGTATATTCGGATGCTAAGGATGTTGCCCAAAACCTATTGAATAACAAAGCGGTGATTATTAACTTCAGTCGCATGGAAGATCCTTCTGCCAGACGGATCGTTGATTTTATTACTGGAACTGTTTATGCATTAAATGGTGAAATCCAGCGGATCGGGGACAAGATATTTTTGGCCACACCACCCAAGTTTGTCACCAATGGCAAAATTAGCGACTTAGTTGACAAGAAAGATAGTTTAAGTTGATAGCAAAAACAATATTTTACACCCTTGAAATTATCAGTTGGATTATTTGGCTTTATAGTATCGTGATGGTGATTGACGCAATTATGAGTTGGGTTCCTGCTTTACGGGACTCGGCCGTTGGTCGCTTACTTGATCGCTTGATCGATCCTTACTTGGATATTTTTCGCAAAGGACCGATTCAGGCACTGACTGAGTCTACTGGCTTAGATTTTTCATTTTTAATTGGACTATTTTTGCTATATTTTGTCCAAGAGCACGTTCTTGATTGGATTTCCAATATTTTGTTGAGAATTTTTGTGTAATGAGTCAATCAGTTATTTTGAAAATAAAGAAAAAAACCAGTTCAGCTTGAGCTGGTTTTTAACTTGACAGCCGTTGATGTTTCTCATGCAGTCGTGCTGTTTAGTAAAACAGGGTATTATTTACGCATAAGTAATGGAAGTTTGGGGGTGCAGGCAGGTGGAAATAGAAGGCATTAGTAAGCGGCGCAATTATGCTAAGCAAGCATTATATCAAAATAGTCCTAATGAACTTAAAATAGTTGATCAAATGGCCACGCTGTTGACGCGGCTTAACGGCCAACAGCAGGCATGCTTGACCGCATTTCTGAATCCAGGCCAGCGAGCCATTTTGCGTTTGTTGGCTGGCGACGAAGTTGCTATCCATGAATTTGGGGGCTACCCACAAGCTGAAAAAAAGCGGGTATGGTTCTCTGGTAGTGAAAGTAATCCAGCTCTAGCAGACTATCAACTTGCGGTTTGCCAACTTGACTATCCGGTGAAGTTTGCGCAACTGACGCATGGCGCAATTCTCGGTTCATTAGCAAATCTAGGGGTTGAGACGGATACTTTTGGTGATATTATTACGGACGGAGCAGGACAGTGGCAGTTTTTGGTTAAGGCGGACCTGACCGCTTTCTTCCAGGCGGAGGTCACCCGCGTTGGCAAGACGCAGGTTCGTCTCAGGTCAGTTCCGCTGCAGGCCGTCCTTAAGCCTGTTGATGATAGTATAACGATTAGTATTGTAGTAGCATCACTAAGATTGGACGCGGTGTTAGCTGGACTGAGTAAATCGAGCAGAACGCAAATCAAAGCAGCCATTAGTGATAATTTAGTAAAATTAAATTGGCATAGCGTGCAAGATTCTAATATAATAGTAAAGGTAGATGATGTTCTTAGCTTAAGACATTTTGGTCGAAGCCAAATTAGGAACATCAAATCAACTAAAAAGGGTAAATATAAGGTGGTGCTAAAACTTTGGCAAACAAAAAAACACAAGTGAAGCGGCTAACCCCGATCGAAATTCACAAAAAGGAATTTAAAAAACGTGGACTTAGTGGCTATGATCGCCGCGAAGTTGACGGCTTTCTGGATCACATTGTTGATGATTACGGGAGTATTTTAGACGAAAACACAGATTTGAAAAATGAACTTTATCAAATCAAGAGTGAGCTTAACGACTATAAGAAGCAAGCTATCACACTTCAGCAAACTGATCAGACGGTCAAGGATACGATTGCCAAAGCACAGTTAAGGGCCCAGGATATTCTCAATGAAGCTGCTATTCGGGCTAATAACGTGACGGCTCAGGCCAAGGCCGATACTGATTACCAACAACAGCAACTGGAAGGACTAAGAGCCGACTATGATCGCGTTAAGCGTGAAGTTGCCGGATATCGTAATAATCTTAAAGAGATGTTGCAAGAAATCATGGACAATCTGGATGATGAGCGTTGGCAGAAGGCACTGGATAAGTACTTTGGAACCGAGCGGTTCTATCCGTCAGATGGTGGTGAGCCGGTTTTTATGGCTGACGGCGATGCTGATGCTGAAGAAGACGATGATGATAGTGGTATTGAATTTGACAACGACGAGGATAATGAAGTAAACTTTGGTGAAGATACCGCTGAGGATGATGAAGGGCCACGACCAATTGACGGAGACAGTCCTAATCTGGAGATGAATAATTTGCAGACCGACGTCTCAGTTACTAATAATTCGGGTCCAACCATTGTTTTCCCAGAGGATTACAAAAATCACAGTTAATAAACTGACAGTAAAACCAGAGAGCGAATTAGCGAACTAGCGTTGGTGGAAGGCTAGTGTAAATGCTTGAAGGTTGATTAGCTGCCAAAGGGTTTATTGCGTTAGTTGCACGATACGCAAGCAATAAGTGGAGCTTAAGAGCTCAATTTAGGTGGTACCACGATGATAAAACTCGCCCTATTTTTAGGACGAGTTTTTTTACAGAAAGGAATAATTAAAATGAGAGTGAAGGATACGCTGAACTTGGGCAAAACCAAGTTTAAGATGCGCGGCAATCTCCCCGTGCGTGAAGCTGAATGGCAAAAAGACTGGCAGGACAATAACTTATATAGCGAGCGGCTTAAGCTGAATGAGGGCAAGCCCCGTTTTGACTTGCATGACGGTCCCCCGTTTGCTAACGGTAATATTCACATGGGACATGCCCTGAACAAGATTTCTAAGGATATTATTGTGCGCTTTAAGAATATGGCGGGCTATTATGCTCCCTTTGTTCCTGGTTGGGATACTCATGGGTTGCCAATTGAACAACAACTCACTAAGCAGGGTGTTGACCGTAAGCAGTTAAGTCGCGCTGAGTACCGGCAATTGTGTGAGAATTTTGCCAGAAAAGAAATCAAGAAGCAGATGGCTGATTTTAAGCGGTTGGGTGTTTCTGCCGATTGGGACCATCCATATATTACTTTGCAGGCAGAGTATGAAGCTGAAGAAATTCGTCTTTTCGGTAAAATGTATCAGCAAGGCTATATTTATAAAGGCAAAAAGCCCGTTTATTGGTCACCTTCAAGTGAGTCGACTCTGGCTGAGGCCGAGGTTGAATACCACGATGTTAAGTCGCCCTCGATTTATATTGCCTTTCCTGTAAAAGATGGTAAGGGGCTGTTGGATCCCGAGAATACTTATTTTTTGATTTGGACCACCACACCTTGGACTATTCCGGCCAACCAAGGCATTACCGTTAATCCAGCTTTTGATTATTCGCTTGTTCAAGTGGGCGATAAGCGCTACGTGGTTGGAACTGACCGCTTGGCAGCAGTTGCGCAAGCGCTAGATTGGCAGAACTACCAAGTGGTTCAGCACTTCAAGGGGAGCGATCTGGACCAGCTGGTGGCCAAGCATCCGCTCTACGATCAAGATGCGCTGCTGATGAATGCACGTCACGTCACTGCTAGTGATGGTACTGGTCTCGTCCATACTGCGTCAGGCTTTGGTGAAGACGACTATAATGTAGCACAAAAATATGGCCTACCAGTTTTTAGTCCGTTGGACAATAAGGGGTGTTTTACTGAAGAGGTTCCTGATCCTGACCTAGTGGGGATGTTCTATGATGATGCCAATAAAGTAGTCAGTGAAAAACTAGAAAAATCAGGTAACCTGCTCAAATTGAGTTTCTTCATGCACTCATACCCGCATGATTGGCGCACCAAGAAGCCGGTAATTTATCGTGCCACTACTCAGTGGTTTGCTTCGATTGCCAAATGTCGTCAGCAGATTCTTGATCAAATTGACCAAGTCGACTATTCGCCGGCCTGGGGTAAGGTTCGTTTGCATAACATGATTAAGGATCGTGGCGACTGGGTAATTTCCCGTCAGCGGGCCTGGGGCGTCCCACTACCAATTTTTTATGCCGAAGATGGAACACCAATTGTAACTCCGGAAACAATTGAGCACATTGCGCAAATTTTTGCCAAAGAAGGTTCCAATGCTTGGTACAAGCTTACCGTTCAGGAATTGTTACCAGCGGGCTTCACTTCCGCACATTCACCAAACGGTCATTTTACCAAGGAAACTGATATTTTGGATGTTTGGTTTGACTCTGGCTCCTCTCACCAAGCCGTCATGGCCAAAAGACCTGACCTGCGTTTCCCGGCTGATTTGTATCTTGAGGGTAGTGACCAGTATCGCGGCTGGTTTAATTCAAGTTTGATTACCGCTGTTACTACTACGGGTAAGGCGCCATATCGAGGTATTCTATCCCAAGGCTTTGTGTTGGATGATAAGGGGCACAAGATGTCTAAGTCGTTGGGCAATGTGATTGCACCTGACGATATTATCAAGCAAATGGGAGCCGAGATTATTCGCCTGTGGGTAGCTTCAGTTGATGCGACTGCAGATGTTGCAGTTTCTAATGATATTCTTAGCCAGACTGCGGAAAGTTACCGTAAGATCAGAAATACTTTCCGCTATATGCTTGCCAATACCAGTGATTTTGATCCGGCTGCAGATCGGGTCGCTTATGAAGAGCTGAATTCAATTGACCAATACATTGAAGTACGCTTAAATGACCTTGTTAAGCAGTGCCTTGAAAGTTATGAAAAATATGACTTTAACGCGGTTTACAAGAGTGTTTTTGCCTTTATTGCCAATGACCTCTCCGCTTTTTATCTGGACTTTGCTAAAGATGTCCTGTACATTGAAGGTAAGAACAGCCATACTAGGCGGTCAATGCAGACAGTTATCTATGATGCAACAAGCAAAATTGCGAAAGTATTAACGCCCATCCTGCCCCACACCATGGAAGAAATTTGGTCCTTCTTACCAGAAGCGGACAAGTACATTCAATTGACCAACATGCCAGCAGTGCTTGAATATGACAACCGGCAACAATTACTTGCTGATTGGCAACAATTCTTGAATTTACGAGATGATGTTTTAAAAGTTTTGGAAGCAGCGCGGGAGCAAAAATTAATTGGAAAATCCTTTGAAGCGGCGTTAACAATTTATCCGACTCAAGCAATAAAAGCAGTCCTGGATGATTTGAAGGCCAATTTCCGCCAGATTCTGATTGTTTCCAAGTTGACCATCGAAGAAGGCAAAGCACCTGCTAATGCGGTTCAGCTGGCAAATGGAGCATTTGTGGTTGAACACGCTCCAGGAGAAGTTTGTCCGCGGTGCCGGATGATTAGGACTGACCTTGGAGAAGATCGGGACTTGCCAATGCTTTGTGGTCGTTGTGCAAAAATTGTTAAGGACAACTATCCTGAAGTAGTACAAGAAGGTTTAGAAGAATAATGCGTCTAGGTACAGTGAAGCAGTTTGACCAAAATAGTAGTTTTGGCTTTATTGAAGATGAGCAGAATCATAAGTCGTACTTTGTTTTTTACACGGCAATTAAGGAAGAAGGCTACCGCCGACTGCGCGTTGGCCAGCAAGTCAAGTATCAGCTTGCCCAAGGTAAAAACGGACTGCAATGTGTTAATGTATATTTAGCTGATTTACAGGAAAGTGAGTAAATGGATTTAACAGAAACTGAAATTTCTTCAAAGCAAATTTTTTCGGGTCGAATTGTTGACCTGTCGGTTAAAACAATTAAGTTGCCCAATGGTGAGACTGCTGATCGTGAAGTGGTCAGGCATCAACCGGCTGCAGCTGCCATTGCGGTTAATGATCAGCAAGAAATGCTTTTGGTTGAGCAATGGCGGGAACCGATTAAGGAAGTAACCCTAGAAATTCCAGCTGGGTTGATCGATGCGACTGATGCAAGTCCCTTGGATGCGATGAAACGTGAATTGAATGAGGAAGGCGGCTACCATGCCGACTACTGGGAAAAGATTACCGAGTTTTATTCTTCCCCGGGCTTTACTGATGAAAAGTTGCACTTATTTTATTGTGATACCTTAACCAGGCTAACCGAAAAAAGGCCCCTCGATGCTGATGAATTTTTGACCAGCCACTGGTATGATTTAGAAGAGCTGAAGAAGTTATTCGCACAAGGAAGAATTGTTGATGCCAAAACTTTGTACGCAATGAGCGTGTGGGAAAACATGCTTTTAACCGGTGCGGACGCAGAGGAATAACATGACTGAAAAACGATCTGATTACCGCAAGAAAATTAAACACAAGAAGAGCAAGACCTTTTTTACTACTATCAAATCGGCTTTTGACAGTGGTGCTGAAAACGTTGATGTCAATCCTGAGTTTACCCGTAGCACTGCAGATAAGCAGCAGGTGGACGATCACGAAACACCGGTCGACCAGCCCCGCTTGCGGTCTACTGATGAGCAGACGCAGGTGGAAGAAGACAAGGGGCGCAAGCTTAAGCAAAAGCTGAACCGGGCTATCTTGCTAGTTTTGGTGCTATTGATTCTAGTATTAATCGCGTTATTTCATTTATAAAAATTAAGCGGGTGTAAAAATGAAGATAGCAATTATTGTCCCCATGGCAATTGAGGCAGAGTATTATCATAAATATTTTCACTCCGGTAACAAGGAAATGTTCGGATCGACGATGTTCGAGCATTTTTGCGTTCGGGGCAATGATATTTATCTTGGTTTGAGCGGAATCGGCAAAGTTCAAGCAGCTATGAACCTGACCTCCATACTAGCACAAGTCAATCTTGACCTGGTCTTGATGACGGGAACGGCGGGATCGTTGCAAGCAGGTGTCCATCAGGGCGATTTGATTGTGGCTAAGTCCTTTGCTTACCACGATGCCCATAACACGTTGGCAGGGGACTATGTCGAGGGACAGCTTCCGGGTGAACCTGCTTCTTTTGACCTAGACTCACCAGCGCGCACCCAGTTAACTAATTTTCTTGAAGTACAGGGGGTCAAGTATCAAGAGGGGCTGATTGTAACTGGTGATTCCTTTATTGGCTCTGACCAGCAAAAGCAGGCAATTAAACAGAATTTTCCCCAAGCAGTGGGAGTAGAAATGGAAGGGGCAGCCTTTGCCCAGGTTGCGGCCCACTTTAAAAAACCACTAATTGCCTTGCGGGCAATTTCTGATAATGGTGATGATGGAGCTAATGAGGATTTTGACCGCTTTGCCCAAAAAGTTGGTGCGCAGGCGGCCAAGTTGATCTGCGCATACATAGAAAAGATGAGTTAGAATCATGGCAGAAGTGTACTTAGATAATGCCGCAACAACACCGCTGGCGCCTGCAGTAATTGATGTTATTACCGAGGAGATGAAAAAAACTTTTGGTAATGCCTCGAGTACTTATGAACTGGGGCGTAAGGCCCGGCGCGTAATTGACCAAGCGCGGGGGCAGGTTGCGGCTGCGATTAATGCTAAAGAAAATGAAATTATTTTCACATCAGGGGGATCTGAAAGCAATAATACTGCAATTTTTGGTACTGCCCAGGCCAGACGAGCAGAAGGCAGGCGAATTATTACCACTAAGATTGAACATCCCTCGGTCTTAGAGCCAATGAAACAGCTTGAACGTGCTGGTTATGACGTAATCTATCTTGATGTCGATGACCATGGTCGGATCGCCTTATCCGACCTCAAGCAGGCGTTAACGCCTGCAACTATCCTGGTTTCGATCATGGCAGTCAACAACGAAGTGGGGACGATTAATCCGTTGACTGAGATTGGTGCACTCGTGGCCGACAGTAATGCTTACTTCCATGTTGATGCCGTTCAAGCTCTGGGTAACCTTGACTTGGATGTGGCCAAAATGAAGATTGACTTGTTATCCGCTTCGGCCCATAAAATTAATGGCCCTAAATTTTTAGGCTTTTTGTATGAGCATCACGGAGTTAAGCTGCCACCCTTAGTATTAGGCGGCGAGCAAGAGACTAAGCGCCGCGCAGGTACTGAAAATGTGCCTGGCATTGCTGGTTTTGGTGAAGCTATTAGTGAGAGTGCGGCGCTTGACAAGCAAAAACTCCAGGCAAAGTATCAGGGTTTTCAAAAGTTGATATTGGATAAGTTGACGGCTGGCAAGATTGATTTCGAAATTAACGGTGGAACCGGTACACACGATTCTCATCACCTGTTAAATCTGCACCTTGTTGGTGTGTCTACGACCCTGTTGCAGGCTAATCTAGACCTAGCCGGTTTTGCAGTTTCGGGTGGATCAGCCTGCACAGCCGGATCTCTGGAGCCGTCCCATGTTCTATTGGCTTGTTTTGGGAAGGATTCGCCGCGAATTAATGAGTCAATCCGGATTTCTTTTGGTCGTTTTACGACGGCAGAAGAAGTTACTGCCTTTGCCCAACAATTAGTCAAAATAGCGGGGAAAATACAGCAAAAGGGAAAATAGTTGCTTTTTTACGCAAAAGCACTTATTATTTGTAAGTGAGGAAGAACAAATGGTAAATACAGTTGTAATTAATGGGGATAAGCGCAAGTTTACCCTTAGTCCAGATTTGAAACTTTATGCGTTGATTGATGCAGGCTTTGTTAAGACCGTCAAGGGCAACTACAATTATGAACATCCGCTTTATAATGACTCGCCCTACAATGCGCCAACCAAGCTTAAAGTGACTATTGACAAGGATATGACCCGCTTAACCATGGTTGTTACCGACCGGAATGGTCTAAAAAAAGTAAACATTTTTAAGAATCAGGAATTAGCGCCGACCGTTGAATTGTTAGACTATGTGCTCAAAGATTTAGCGGAGCGCAAAATTCTGGTTGCGGTAAAGGATTGATCAAAATTGGCAGAGCAGAAGACCAGAGTAGTTATTGGGATGAGTGGGGGCGTTGATTCCTCAGTGGCCGCACTCTTACTCAAACAGCAGGGCTATGATGTGATTGGTGTCTTCATGAAAAATTGGGATGATACTGATGACGCAGGAGTTTGCACCGCGACCGAAGATTATGAAGACGTCAAACGGGTTGCTGACCAGATTGGCATTCCCTACTATTCAATCAACTTTGAAAAAGAATATTGGCACCGAGTGTTTGAATATTTCTTAAACGAATATAAAAAGGGTCGAACACCTAATCCAGACGTGATATGTAATAGCCAGATTAAGTTCAAGTCCTTTTTAGAGTTTGCGCTGAATCTTGATGCGGATTACATTGCAATGGGGCACTATGCCAAGACGGTAACCGATGAGCAAGGGCTTAGCCACATGATGCGGCCTAAAGATGGTAACAAGGATCAGACCTACTTTTTGAGCCAGCTGAGTCAAGAACAGATTAGCCGGGTGATTTTTCCGTTGGCCAATCTGACCAAGCCGCAAGTGCGTGAAATTGCTATTAAACATGGCCTGATTACGGCCAAGAAAAAAGATTCGACGGGCATTTGTTTTATTGGTGAGCGCAATTTTCGTAAGTTTCTGAGTGAATTTTTGCCTGCTCAGTCGGGCCAGATGATTACCCCAGACGGGCAAGTAGTTGGCCAGCATGCTGGCCTCATGTACTACACCATCGGACAGCGATCGGGTCTGGGTCTGGGCTCAACTAAAGAATCCACAGCACCATGGTTTGTTGTTGGTAAGAACTTGAAAAAGAATGAACTGATTGTTGAGCAGGGTTATGATAGTGACTTGCTGTATGCTACAGAGCTTGAAGCTAGCGACATGTCCTTTTTTACCGGTCAGCCGCAAAGTGATTTTAAAATGCACTGTAGTGCCAAGTTCCGTTACCGTCAACCTGATGTTGGTGTGACGGTGCATTACCATGCTAAAAGTAACACGGCAACGGTTTACTTCGACGAGCCGGCTAGGGCCGTGACCCCAGGCCAGGCCCTGGTATTATACCGGGGTGAAGAGTGTCTTGGCGGTGGCAACATTGATAGTGCTGCTCAAAATGAGCGACAACTACAGCTAGTCTAATTAACATTAAAAAGGAGTAGGTCTTTTCGACCTACTCCTTTTTTGCTGAGCAATACGGTTAGTTTAAGCGCCACTTAAGCAAGTTTTTCCTTTTGGCAGGATTAAATGATAAACTAGAAAGGAAATAATGGAAAAGGGCCAATTAATTAATGCAGATTTATTTTGTTAGACATGGTAAAACTGAATGGAACTTGGAACAGCGCTTCCAAGGTGCTCATGGTGACTCACCGCTTTTGCCGCAGAGTTGGGCAGATATCACTAAACTAGGCGGCTACTTAGCAAGGACAGAGTTCACGGCAATCTACACCAGTCCCTTAAGGCGCGCCTTTGACACGGCCCAGGGCTTAAAAGTAAGTCTGGGGACGCAGCTCCCCATTATTGCCGCAGCTAGCTTGCGTGAGTTTGATTTGGGCAGGATGGAAGGTCTCACGTTCGATGAAGCTTGTGTTGAATATCCCCAACAGGTGCATGACCTGTGGCAGGCGCCGGATGAGTATGATGGTCAGGCCATTGGCGGTGAGGACTACTCCGAAGTAATAGCGCGCGGTTGTAAGTTTGGCCGTGCAGTGGCCCAGCGCTATCCTGGCAGTGAAGATAAGGTTTTAGCAGTCAGCCATGGAGCGGCGCTTAGTGCCATCATGGGCGGCTTGCTGGCTTATCCACTTAAGGATATCAGGTGTAATGGTGGCCTCAGCAACACCAGTTTGACGATTCTGGAAACAAATGACCAAGGTGCAAGTTTTCGGTTAGTGATCTGGAATGAGACAAGTTTTTTGGACAGAAAAATGGAAGGAACGGATTCGCTATGAGTAATGAACAAAAAATGAAGCAAAACGCAGCTCAGGTGCACCGGCTGATTACAGAAATCGATGCGGATCCTCATAACACGGAGAACTATTTGAGACTGGCCACGCTTTTGGTGGAAGCGGGGAGTTTTGACCAGGCTAGGCAACTTTTGGAAAAGGCCCAAACTCTAGTTGAAAATCCTCAAGACTTGGACTATGATTTGGCGGTTTGTTACTACCTGCAGGGTGAATTTACTAAATCCTTGCAGCTGCTGGAACAAATCCCCAATGATGATCTGGTTCTTTACCAGAAGGCGCTGGTTTTTTTGAAAATTGGCCAGGCGCAGAAGGCTCTAGCTTACGCTCTGACCATTAAGAAAAGTGATGAACGGGTTAACGAGCTGCTGGGAGATATCTGGCTGGCCCTGGGGTCAGACCAAGCAGCAAAAGCCAGTTTTGAAGATATTGCACCGACCCAAAGAACCGCTAAGGTCAATTTCAGGTTAGGAATTGCGACCCTTGCCAGTGACCGTGACCAGGCTGAAAAATACCTGCACCGGGCGCAAAAACAGGATCCCCAATACTTTGGACAGGCCCAAAAGCAGTATGCCGCAATTTTGAAAATGATTAATCATACGGGTAAGGATAATGGTTGAGTTCACAGGACGGATTAATAGAGTTGTATTTGAGAACGACCAAGACTTATACAAAATTGTCGATGTAACAATTATTGGGACATTGGCTGACTATGATCGTGAAGAAATTAAAGTTACCGGTAGCTTTGGTGATCTTCAGGTTGGTGGCACCTATAATTTTACCGGCCAGTTGGTTGAGCATAATAAGTTTGGTCTACAGTTTCGCTGTGACAGCTACAAGCAGGCTTTGCCGCATGAGAAGGGTAGTTTAACAAAATATCTCAGTTCTAAGGAGTTTCCGGGAATTGGCCCCAAAGCTGCGGACAGTATTATTGCTACATTAGGTGTTGATGCACTAACTATTTTGAAGGAAAATCCGGCCAAAGTGGCGACCCTGCCGCTGACTAAGAAACAGAAGGACAGCCTACTCAATGGCGTAAATTCGATGGATTCATACTCAGAGATTGTTTTACGACTGGCTCAGTTTGGTTTGAATAGAAAAGTGGCGGGCCGATTGTACCAGCTGTACCGCGGTGAAACCTTAGCTGAATTACAAAAAGATCCTTATACTGCAATTGCCGATGTGACCGGCTACGCCTTTAAAAGTGCCGACCAAATTGGCACCAAATTGGGTTTTGTAGCTGCTGATCCGCGCCGTATCAATGGGGCAATCTTCCAGGTCTTACTGGATGAATTGACGCAGGCCGGCAATACTTTTATTAAATTGGCGCAATTATTGGCGGAGGCCGGAAAACTGCTCCAAATCAACGAGTTTGATCCGATTGCTAACTGTGTTAACCAGCTCCAGCATGATGGCAAGGTTGTGGTTGAAGGAGAAAATGCGGCTCTACAGAACATTTTTCAAACCGAAACTGACATTGCCTTGACGATGAAGAACCTGGTCAAGCGGCAGGCAGAGACCAGTTATAGTGACCAAGATATCCAGGCGGCTATTAGCAAGGCAGAAAAACAGTTGCAGATTGAGTATGATGATACCCAAAAGGTAGCAATTAAAAATGCCCTGAATAACCCTATCTCGATTTTGACGGGTGGTCCAGGTACTGGTAAAACCACCATTATCAATGGTATCTTGTTGGCGCTACGCGACCTGGAAAAGCTTCCCGCTGCAGCCTTATACAGCTCAGACCCACCATTTTTACTGGCTGCACCAACTGGTCGAGCAGCCAAAAGAATGGAAGAAATCACCGGTATCACAGCCAAGACCATTCATCGTCTATTGGGTCTAGGTCTGGGTGAAAGTGATTTTACTGAGCTGAATGAACTAAATGGGGAAATTTTGATCATTGATGAAATGTCGATGGTCGATATGGTTTTGTTCAAGCAATTGGTAGCCAGTATCAATGAAACTAACCACATCGTCTTTGTGGGTGACAAGGACCAATTACCCTCGGTTGGTCCCGGCAACGTCTTCAGTGACTTAATTACGGCTCAAGTATTCCCTACTACCGTACTCAGGCAAATTCACCGCCAGGGTGAGGATTCCAGTATTATCACCTTGGCTCATAGTATCAATGAGGGACAGGATCAAAGTGTTTTGTTCAAAAAAACGAGGAATTATTCCTTCATTTCGTGTCCGCCGCGTGAAGTTGATCATGTAGTTAGCCAAATTATTGAGCGGGCGCTCAAACGTGGTTTTGACCAGGATGATGTTCAGGTATTAGGGGCGATGTACCAAGGTGAGGGCGGTGTGACCAATTTAAATAATATTATTCAAGAGATTATGAATCCGCCTAAGCCCAACAGTAAATTCCTTGAGGTTCACGATGAAACTTTTCGAATTGGCGACCGGGTATTGCAATTGCAGAACAATCCCGAAAAAGATATCTATAACGGCCAAATTGGAAAGGTTTTGGCCATTGATGAAAAAGCTTCTAAGCGGTGTCTAACTGCTGACTTTGACGGACGTGAAATCACCTTTAGCAAGAAAGACTTGTTTGACTTGACGCGGGCCTATGCAATTACCATTCATAAGGCGCAGGGTTCCGAATTTCCGCTAGTAATTCTTAGTTTAACGATGCAAAATTACGTCATGCTCAAACGCAACTTGCTCTATACTGCTGTTACCCGTGCAGCTAACAACCTGGTTTTAGTTGGGGATCCGCGGGCTTACACGATGGCTTTGAATACCTCTGGTAATGATCGGCAAACGGGCCTGAGTGCTAAGTTACAAAAAGAACTAGGTGGGGCAATTGAGCCAAATGGCGATCGAGTTAAGGATGCTAAAATTGTTCAAGCAGAAACGAAAATCAAGCCAGCTGCGCAAGCGCATGTCCTCACTGCTGAAATGATCTATGCGGGCGAGATTGACCCGATGATTGGGATGCAGAATATTAAACTGTAGTAGGAGAAGTTATGACTAAAGAAATAACGGCTGAGCTAGTAGGAAAAGCATTGAATCAGTGGATGACCGCCAATACACATGTGCTTGAATTGGCGCCGGATACACTGGAAGTGGCGACGCTTGCTAGGGATGCAATGGGCGAAACAGTTTATTGTTTCGTCGAGGCCCGGGCAGACCACTATGAAGTCAGCGATGACGGGCGTTGCCTCTTTAAGCTAGACCCGAGCGCCAGTGATGAAGCTTTGTATCAGCTAGCGGCAGGGTTAGCAGGAGACGCTGGCTTTCACTTAAATGCGGCTAATGGCGTGCTTTCAGCAATGACTGAAGCCGCGGAACTGCTGCCCAAAATCGTTGCCCTGGCACAACTGCAAGTGGTAATTTCATTTTTACAGTAAAAAGACTTCCATGCTAGTCTTTTTTGAGACTGGATAAAATAAATTTATTAAATTTGTAAGATTATGCCCCTGTTAACAAATACATATGTTATACTGTAAAATATTTTAGAAGGAAAAAGGAGAATCTTTATGAAATTGAAGAAAAATATTATTGTTCTCGCAGTTGCCGGCGTAACTGCATTGTCACCTGTTATTACTGAATCAGCCATGGTATTGGCAGATACTCAAACCACACCAGCAGCTAACCAAAATGGTCAAGCAGCTAATAACGGTCAAACTGCTCAGGATGCTGCTAAACCTGCAACTGATCCAAGCAAGCCAGCAGATCCTGCTAAGCCTGCAACAGGTGCAAACCAGGCTAAAGACCCTGCTAAGACACCAGAAACGCCAGTAGTTCAACCAATTAATGAACCACTTGACCCAGGTTTTAATGGTCCTAAAGAGACGACTAAGGGTGTAATTAAAAAGACTAAGAAGTCTTGGTCAAAGCGCCACAAAAAAGCTAATAATTACTTCAACAAGACAGTAAAGAAGTCCTGGGGACTTTCTTTTGAGAAACAATTGAAGTTGGATAAGAAGGCTTTGAAGCACTTTAAGGGATACAAAGCAAAGTATGCTAAGCGTTATCGTTCATACCTTAATGCGCAAATTAAGAGTTTGAAGAAGAAGATCAAAGATGCTGAAGCTACCGCTAAGCAACCTACAACCCCTACAACTGACCCAAGTAAGCCAGCTACAGATCCTGCCAAGCCTGCAACTGACCCAAGTAAGCCAGCAGATCCTGCTAAGCCTGCAACGGATCCAAGTCAGCCAACAACGCCAACCCAACCTACAACTCCTGCAAAGCAATAATCAGGAATAGTAAAAATAACCTTTTACGAGAAATTGTAAGGGTTATTTAAAAAGGAAGACTCCGGTCTTCCTTTTTTGCATAGCTTTATTTTTTAGGTTAAACTACCAGCAAGATAATGATTTTTAAAATATTAGTGGGGCAAGTTTGAAATATGCTAGTAAATGATCTGAAAACGCACCACCTGATCACAAAGTTGAAAGAACAAACTACTGCAATTATTAAAGATAACCTGGTCGGACTCTATTTGCATGGGTCACTAGTTTTAGGTGGCTACAATCCGCAAGTAAGCGATATTGATTTTATTGTAGTCATAAATAAAACCCGTTCCTCCACGGGAACGGGTTTTATACCTGATTAATTTAGCGCAAAAGATCAAACTGGTCTACCACAAAATCAATATTGAAGTTGCCCCGCTTAATTTCTTCCCCATCGACTTGACCGAATTCTTGCTTGCTTGTTTTTACTGTAATCTGCTCGGCCTCAATGTAATGAAATTCAGGACACTCAAGGTGGGAACCGTCCTTGAGGAGCTTGATGAAAAGCTTAATTAAACTTTTAATTGTATATTTTTCAACAATCACTGTATTAATTTTATGGCTATCAATGCGCGCGGGTGGTAGCAAGGCAATACCGCCTCCCAAGTACGGATGATTAGTGGTGGTAACTAAAAAGGCATTTTGATAATATCTTTTCTTACCATCACATTCAACTTCAACGGTAAAGGTGTCTTGCTTGCGCAGACAAGTTAAGATGTGGGAACCGTAGATTAGTTTTCCCTCATTTATTCTGTTGAGCATCTTCTTTAATGTTGAAATATTACTAAGGTGGTTGACATAGGCATCAAATCCAATTCCAAAGCTATTAACAAAATAAAAAGTTTGCTTGCCAAATTCGGCTAGTTTGAATGAGCCGCAATCAATTGAACTAGGCTTCAAGTTGGCCTTGAGATGGTCAAGCAGGACTTGCGGATTGCTAGTCAAATGAGCGGCCCGACCAAAGTCATTACCCGTGCCAGCTGGCAGGTAGGCGCACGGCGTCTCCGGCTTATTTGACCGTTTAATACCGTTTAAAACTTCATTAAATGAACCATCACCACCGATTACTAGTAAGACTTCATTTTTGTGATGTTTTTGGTTACAGTAAGTTTCAGCCAGAATAATGGCTTCTCCAGGGTAGGTGCTTTTTTGAATATCAAAGTCAATATTTTCATTTACCAAGAGCAGTGCGGTTTGTTCTAGAACTTTTTTAGCCCGACCGTTACCGGCTGTTTCATTGACTAAAAGGTGGATGGTTAAATTGTTACTCATTTTGTTTATAATACTCACAGAAAAAGCCCGGCTGGGGCTTTATTTATTTCTTTTCGACTAACATGGGTAAAACCATTGGTCGCCGTTTAGTTTTTGAATACAAGAAATCGGATAGGTTTTCGGCGATGGATTTGCGAATAACGCTGTCTTTGGGGTTATCTGTCTTGTCCATCTCAGTTTTCAAAATGTGGTAGATGTGTTTTTGAGCTTGGCTAATCAGCTCGGTCGATTCACGCATATAGACAAAGCCACGACTCAAGACATCGGGACCAGCTAAAACGCGTTTATGCTTGTAGTCAACAGTTGCGACAATTACGACTAGACCATCTTCTGAAAGGACTTGCCGATCGTGGACCACTACGTTACCGACATCAGCTGTACCAGAAGTATCAACGTACACATCGTCAACTGGAATATGGCCCGCAATGCGTGATCCCTCGGGGCCAAAGCAAATTACTTCACCGTTTTCTAAGACAAAAGTGTGGTCGGCAGGGACGCCAGCGGCTTGAGCCAGTTGAGTATGAATGACCTGCATCCGGTACTCACCGTGGACTGGAATCATGTATTGCGGCTTAGTCAGTCTAACCATCATTTTTAGTTCTTCTTGACCACCATGTCCAGAGGTATGGACGTTATTGACCCGACCATGGATAACATTTGCTCCACCCTCCATCAACTTGTTGATGACATGGTTAACACTCAAGGTGTTGCCTGGAATCGGATTAGATGAAAAAATCACGGTATCATCTGGTTGTAGGCTGATTTGCCGGTGGGTTCCACTTGCAATGCGCGAGAGCGCAGCCAACGGTTCACCCTGAGATCCAGTACATAAAATCATTACCTGATCGGCTGGAGTGTGGTTGATCTCGTTGGCGTCAACAATCAGACCTTCGGGTACGTTGAGATAGCCTAGGTCAATCCCATTTTGGACCCCATTTTCCATGCTCCGGCCAAAGATTGCCACCTTTCTGCCAGTGTTAATTGCCGCCTGAATGGCTGTTGATACCCGGTATAGGTTAGAGGCAAAAGTGGCAAAGATGATGCGGCCATGAATACCAGTAATAATGTCATGGAGAGACTTGGCAACGAAGCGTTCGGACTTAGTGAACTGTGCGACTTCCGCATTAGTTGAATCCGATAAAAGCGCTAAGACGCCCTCTTCACCTAATTTAGCAATTCGCTGAAAGTCAGGTGCCGGCTGGTTCATAACTGGTGTCAGGTCAAACTTAAAGTCGCCCGTGAAGACTACCGCACCAAGTGGGGTGTGAACCGCAATACCTAATGTATCTGGAATTGAGTGGGTAGTTCTGAAGAAGGAAACCGTCAGTTTTTTAAACTTAAGGACCGTGTCTTCGTGTTCTTCATGTAATTCAGTGGTCCGTAAAATGCCATGTTCATCAAGTTTTCCTTTAATGAGCGCAAGGGCATATGGGGTCGCATAAACTGGAATTTCCGGAATCTTTTCAAGTAAGAAGGGAATGCCGCCGATATGGTCTTCGTGCCCGTGACTAACAACTAAAGCCTTGATTTTTTGGCGATTTTTGACCAGGTAGGAATAATCCGAAATGACATAATTGATGCCAAGCAGTTCATCTTCCGGAAATTTAATCCCGCAGTCCATAATAATAATTTCATCTTGGTACTGAACACAGTACATGTTGCGGCCGATTTCATGCAACCCCCCGATTGCAACAACGGCAACTTCATTATTTTTAATACGCACTTATTTTGCTTCTTTACTAGTAAAAGACGTCAATTTAAAATCGGCGTGGTCTTGTTCATATTTTAGGGAATTTCCAGCTAATTCTTGGATGAGTTCGATATTGTAGGGGGTGTTCTGTTCAACCAAGGTTCTAGCGGTAACAATACTTTCGGCCTCTATGTAGAGAGTTTGAGTTGTCTCTCGGCGAGGATTGACAATTCTGTCTTTTTGATACAAAACTTTGTAGATCATATTTGTATTCTCCTTATTCAGTTATAAAAACGTTCTTTTTGGATCGCCGCAGGCGTCCAACAGTTAAAAATAATTCTACCATAATTGTTATTTCAAGTATAGAAACAAGTCAGCTAGTCCGACGAAAAAAAGCCGACCCTAAGGTGGCTAATTGGGGAAGTTAATAGATAACCACGGCATCTTCATCCAGCTTGAATGGATCTTGCTGGTTAATTCGATCATAGAAGAGGTGGCCGCGCAAGTGCTCGATTTCGTGTGAAGCTACAATTGCAGGATAATCTTTCAAACGAATGGTTTTTTCGACACCGTCGATTGTGTAATAGTGGATTTTCAACTTATCCGGACGCATAACATAACCATCGATCACCTTGTCAACACTCAGGCAGCCTTCGCCCTCGCTCAGGCAAGCTTGACGCACCGACTCGGATAAGATTTCTGGATTAACAAAGGTGTCTTGGAAGACAATTTCACCTTCATTGTTAGGCACCAAAAGAGCTGCCATTTGCACGCTCTCGCCGACTTGCGGAGCAGCTAGGCCCACACCAGCTCGTAGTTGGTGTTTTTTAGCTATTTCAGGGTCTTGGGAGTTAATCAGGTACTCCATCATCTCAGTCGCCAGTTTTTGGTAGTGGTCGCTCAGTGGAAAGGACAGCGGCTGGGCTACTTTGCGCAGGACGGGATTGCCGTCGCGCGTAATATCTTTCATTAAAATCAATTACATTCACTCTTTCAATAAAAATTGTTCTCTTTATTTTAACCATAAGTTGGTAAATTGTCTGCTATTTATTCCATTAACTAAATTTTTAATTTGAAGCAAGGATAACCATTGACCCGTATGTGGTTATGGTGGTAAAATCAATGAGCGTAAATATACAGATAAGATACACTTCGATTAGCATGTTTTACATGCCGCCGAAACTGTGACAGCGTCACAGTTTTTTTATTGAGGAGTGGAGGAGGAAAACTTTTGTCAGAAAAAAGAAGAGACGATATTAGGAATATAGCTATCATAGCGCACGTTGACCATGGTAAAACGACCTTGGTTAACCAATTATTGAAGCAATCTGACACTTTGCCTGAACACATGTCAATCGAAGACCGGGCAATGGACTCAAATGACATTGAGCGTGAGCGTGGTATTACTATTTTATCCAAGAATACGGCGGTGAAGTATGGCGATACGACCATCAACATCTTGGATACCCCTGGACATGCCGACTTCGGTGGTGAGGTTGAACGAATCATGCACATGGTTGATGGGGCGCTCTTGCTGGTTGATGCCTATGAAGGTACGATGCCGCAAACTCGTTTCGTCTTGAAAAAGGCGCTAGAGGCCGGTGTTAAACCAATTGTGGTGATTAATAAGATTGACCGTCCGGGTGCCCGTCCTAAGGAAGTCCTTGACGAAGTGCTGGAGTTATTCATTGAGCTTGGTGCCAATGATGAACAACTCGACTTTCCAGTAGTTTATACTTCTGCTTTGAATGGAACTTCTTCTTACGATGCAGATCCAAGCAAGCAAACAGAAACGATGGATCCAATTTTTGACACAATCATTAAAGCAATTCCGGCGCCAATTGATAACGTTGACGAACCGCTCCAATTCCAAATCACCATGCTCGATTGGGATGACTATGTTGGTCGTATCGGAGTTGGACGTGTATACCGCGGCCAGGTTAAAGTTGGTGACAACATTACGGTGATGAAGCGTGATGGTTCTTCGCAAAACTTCCGGGTGACCAAGCTCTTTGGGTTCTTTGGCTTGAAGCGTAATGAGATTACTGAAGCTAAGGCCGGTGATATTATTGCAATTAGCGGAATTAACGATATTTTTGTTGGTGAAACGATCGCCTCGGCTGAAGCTCCAGAAGCATTGCCATTTTTAAAGATTGATCCACCAACCTTGCAAATGGACTTTGCGGCTAATGACTCACCTTTTGCGGGACGTGAGGGAGATAAGGTAACACCTAAGAAACTGGAAGACCGGCTGATTAGACAGACCAGAACCGATGTTTCTTTGAAAGTTGAAGCGACTGATCAGTTGAATTCATGGACAGTTTCTGGACGTGGGGAACTCCACTTATCGATTCTAGTTGAAGAGTTACGCCGTGAAGGCTTTGAAATGCAATTATCGCGGCCTAAGGTTATCTATCGTGAAATTGATGGTCAAATGTGTGAACCGTATGAAGCGGTTCAGGTTGATACTCCTGATGAGTATGTTGGTTCTGTAATCGATGCACTGTCGCAGCGTAAGGGTGAGATGAAGAACATGGCGTCAACGGGTAATAACCAAACACGGTTGGACTTCCTCGTACCATCTCGTGGCTTAATTGGTTACAATAATGAGTTTATGTCCCAAACGGGTGGTTACGGCATTATGAACCACAGCTTCGACTCATACAAGTCGGTGGTTAAGAACTGGGAGCCAGGTCGTCAAAACGGGGCTTTAGTTGCGATTAGCCAGGGTAAGTCGACTACTTACTCACTGCAGACAGTTGAGCAACGCGGCGAGCTGTTTATTGGGGCAGGTGTTGAAGTATACGAGGGCATGATTGTTGGTCAGTCTTCTCGTGACCGAGACATCGCCGTAAACGTGATTAAAGGGAAGAACTTGACTAACACGCGGGCAGCTGGTAAGGACCATGCCGCCGCAATTAGGACCCCCAAGACTTTGACTTTAGAAGAAGCAATTGAGTTCTTAAATGATGATGAATTTTGTGAAGTAACTCCTGAGTCTGTTCGCTTGCGCAAGAAGATTTTGAATACTTCAGAACGGCAAAAAGCTGACAAAAAACGTAACCGGCAATAAGTAATATAATTAAAAATGGCACTCACTGATGAAGTGAGGCCTTTTTTGTTTTATAATAGGTAATATGTATACTCAAAAGGGAGAGGGCTACCTGTGCGACAAAAATTACACTATCTGAATTATAAGATTTTGGTACCATACCTACTATTGGTTGTCTTAGGGATCATCATGGTTTATTCGGCTAGCTCCGACATTCTGCTCGTCAATGGCTTTAAGCCGTCGGCTTATGGCGTGCGCCAGGCCTATTACGCCGTGTTTGCTCTACTAGTTGCACTTACGGTCTTTGCTTTGCGGCTGGCCGTTTTTAAAAATACCAAGTTTGTTGCCTGGTTCTTAGGGGTTAGCATGTTATTGCTACTCTACCTCATTGTTTTAAAAATTTTCAAGGGTTCTGCTGCTGCGGTTAACGGTGCGGTTGGTTGGATTGACCTGAAAGTGATTAAAATTCAGCCGTTGGAAATTGCCAAGCTTGCACTAGTTATTTATCTTGCTTACTTTTTAGACCGGCATGATGCTTCCCTAAGTCGGGGCAACAATATCATTAATAAGCTTTCGCGCCCAGCTGTTTTGGCAATCGTCATGATGCTGTTAGTGATAGTCGAGCCCGATTTTGGTGGTACAGCCATTCTCGGCATGATCGTGGTAGTCATGTTTGCGGTCTCTGGTATTCCGGCTAGAAAAGCCTTGTTCTGTCTGATTAGTATGGGCTTAATCGTTTTTTTAGTGGTTGTGCTAATTATTAAGTGGAACCCAGATTTTTTGCAAAAGAACTACCAATTCCAGCGATTGATGTCCTTTATGCACCCTTTCGAGTTAGAGCGGAAGGGAGGGGCGCAACTGGTTAACTCCTATTACGCTATTCACAATGGCGGTTTGTTTGGTGTTGGCCTTGGTAACAGTATGCAGAAGCGAGGATACTTACCTGAACCGTACACCGACTTCATTTTAGCGGTAATTGCTGAAGAACTGGGGGTAATTGGCGCAATTGTGGTTGTCGGACTGTTGTTTTACTTGATCTGGAGCATCATGGAAGTTGGCGTTCATGCTAGTTCACAGTTTAATGCCTTACTTTGTTTTGGCGTGACGACCATTATTTTTACAGAAGCGTTATTCAATATCGGTGCAGTCTTGGGACTGTTGCCGATTACGGGAGTTACTTTGCCCTTCATCTCATATGGTGGGTCATCCCTAATTGTTTTATCTGCGTCTGTCGGTCTGGTTCTGAATGTTTCAGCAAACGAAAGAATAAAGAAAGAAGAGGAGGTTCTGGAATGAGTATCAACCAAGATTTAGTGGATACCACATTGACTAAACGGCAGGGTGTGGTTGTCTACCTCAATTCGGTTAGCAACCAATACAAATTACGTCGTTACGGTGACATTGTTTACTTTTCAAAGAAAATGGGTTACTGCATTTTGTATGTTGACCAAGAGGAGCTAGATCAGGTTATTGAGCAACTAAACCGGCTTAATTTTGTTGATCAGGCTGAAAAAGCGGTCAGTGATGAGGTAGATTTGTCAAGTAGCCACATTGAGGAACAGATTACGACCCTGGCCCAGGAAGCTGAACAAAAATTGCAGGGTAGCCAGGAAAAGAACACGGACCACATCGCATGAGAATTATTGCAGGAAAGTATGCCAAGCGTAACTTGTTCACTTTAAAGAGCCAGAAGACCAGACCAACCAGTGACAAGGTCAAGGAATCCCTGTTTAATAGCTTGGGACAGTTCTTCAGTGGCGGGCAGGTACTCGACTTATACGGTGGTAGTGGAGCTCTAGCCATTGAGGCGGTCTCACGCGGTTATGACCATGCCATGATTGTTGATATCAACTATCAGGCCATCACAATCATTCGCAAGAATGTGGCTTTAACCAAGGAGGAAGGCCGGTTCGATGTCCTTAAGCTGTCAAGCCAGGCGGCCTTAAAGAAGTTTGACCACAGTGAAATGAAGTTTGATTTGGTCTTTTTGGATCCGCCTTATGCCAAGCAGCGGATTGCTGCAGACATGAAAGCAATGCTTGATCGAAGACTATTAAACCAAGGGGCAATAATTGTTGCAGAAACCGATGAAGCAACTGCTTTAGGTGAAGTAGAAGGCTTTGTTAAGTTTGGTGACCACCACTTGGGCAAGACAATTATTCGTTTTTATCGAAAGGAAAGTTGATGAACACAGCATTATTCCCAGGTTCTTTTGACCCGATTACTAAGGGACACGTTGAAGTTGTTCGCCAAGCAGCTAGAATTTTTGACAAAGTGATTGTAGCCGTCATGACCAATACGGCTAAAAGCTATTTGTTTACAGTTGAAGAGCGGATGCAATTTGTTCAGGATGCCCTGCGTGAGCTACCTAAAGTTGAGGTGGTTAAGCGACCTGACGAATTGACTATTCAAACAGCACGTGATCTGCAAGCAACAGCAATTGTGCGCGGCGTGCGTAATGATCAGGATTTTTTATACGAGCAACAAATTGCTGCGATGAATAAAGAACTTGCCCCGGAAGTTGAGACGGTTCTGCTCTTTACGCGCCCCCAAGACAGTTTCGTTGCCTCAAGCGTAATCAAAGAAGTGGCACATTTTGGCGGCGAGGTAAGTTCTTTTCTGCCAGCTATGGCGGCTGCGGCAGTGAAGGAAAAGTTGGGTAACCGATGAAAAGTGCAAAACAAGACAACAAAAGTCATAGGCTTGCCCGTAATTGGCTGTTGGCAATTGGGGCTATTATCCTGCTGGCAATTGGAATGAGTTGGCCGACCGATTATTATATTGACACACCAGGTGATGCTGTTCCCATTAGTCAATTTGTTAAAAGTAAGGACCGGGTACCTAATAATTTTTATTTGGTAACAGTTAGTGAAACCAGTCAACCGGCCTCAGTTGCAGAATTACTACAGAGTTATACCGACCAATATGCTACGCGTATTCACAAGTCCCAGCTATTGGGAACAACGACCAACCGGCAATATCAGGAATTACAAAAGTGGTATATGGAAACTAGCCAACAAAATGCTATTTACTATGCTGCTAAAAAAGCAGGCATAAAGGCTAAGTTGAGTTATGAAGGCGTCTATGTCATGGATGTGCAAAAAAGCTCAAGCTTTCGCGGCAAGCTCCGAATGGGAGATACGGTCTTAGGAGCGGATGGTCATAAATTTCATTCTACTAAAGAAATGACCACCTATTTCCGGCAGAAGTCGCTTAATGACAAGCTGAAGATCGATGTCTTGCGCGGCAGCAAGAAGTTGACAATTGCCGGAAAAGCCGTCAAGGTGGACGGAACTGGCAAACCTGGAATTGGTATTCAGCTAGTGGAACGAGTAAAGGTAACTACGCATCCGGAACTAAAAATTGATGCTGAAGATATTGGCGGCCCATCTGCTGGTCTAATGTTCACGTTGACCAGCTATCAGGTCTTTACTAAGCAGAACCTGGCTAAGGGACACAAGGTAGCCGGTACGGGAACCATCTCAGCAGACGGTAAGGTGGGTGCTATTGGCGGTGTCGATAAGAAAGTAGTAGCTGCTGATGAGGCAGGAGCAGAAGTCTTTTTTGCCCCAACTGATACGGCGGAGCTAAAAAAGCAGGGTAGTAACTACGTTGTGGCCAAGCAAACTGCCAAGCAGATTGGTAGCAAGATGAAGGTTGTCCCGGTCAGAAGCTTTGAAGATGCACTCAATTACTTACGCAATACCTATTAAATAAAACAGGAAAAGCCCAGAAAAATTTCTGGGCTTTTTACGTATCTAATAGTGAGGTGATATTGAATGGATTGGGAAAAAATCAAACAATCGGCAATCGACCACAAGCGTTACCTGGTGCTGGGAATAGTGCTGCTGGGCCTCTTTTTTTGGTTCAAGCACGATCGCGACCAGGATAAGGGTACAGTCAGCGAGTTCACAGCGAACTCGCAAGAACGTCCTGCAAAAAAAGCATCTTCCGATCAAGAAAATAAGTCTGACCAGGCAGAAAGTAAGACGCAGGAAGTAACCTGTGATATTTCAGGTGCCGTTAAACACCAGGGGGTTTACACGTTGAAAAATGGGGCGCGTTTGCAGGAGCTCCTTGAGGCAGCGGGTGGACCAGCAGCTAATGCTCGGTTAAAAGAGGTCAATCGTGCGCTGGTGCTCAAAGATCAGGACAAGATTCATATTCCTTATCGGGGGGAGCGGATCAAGGCGACGGAGATTGTTACTTCAGTAGGCGGTAGTGGTGGAGAAACGGCAGCAACAGCTGAATCTGGTGGTCAAACTGCTGGTAAGATCAACCTTAACACGGCTAGTGCGCAAGACTTACAAAAACTAAGCGGAATCGGTGAAAAAAAGGCGGCGCAAATTATCGCCTACCGGCAAAAGAATGGTCACTTTAAAAAAATCACTGATTTAAAGCAAGTTTCAGGAATTGGGGACAAGACCTTTGCGGCCCTTAAAGACCAACTGGAAGTCTGATATATTTCAGCCAGGTTTTTGCTTAATCCTCGCTTTGCTCTTGGCTGATTTGAGTCTGTTTGCCTATAAATGCACAAGCTGGGGGCAGCGGCTGCTGTGCCTGGGGTTCGGTTTATACTTGTTAATACTTTGTCTGCGTAAGTATGCCAACTTGAAATGGCTGGTGGGGCTTTTTTTGCTACTTGCCCTGCTGGTGGGCCAGCTGCAACACCGCCGCACTAACTTCGTCATTAATCCCACTACAACCATTATGCTCTATCCTGACCAGGTCAAAGTTGATGGCGACTGGTTGTCTGGTGTGGGCCAAGTTAAAGACGGTAAGATACTGGTTTCAGCCACTGTAACCAAAAAGCAAAAGCAACAAATCAACCAAGGCCACTTGCTAGTATTGACCGCTTTGGAGGGAGAAGTGGAACCGATTGCGCCCGCGACTAACTACGGCCAATTTAATTCCCAGCAGTATTATGCTAGTAAAAATATTTGGCAGCAGGTAAAGCTAAAAACTTGCCAGATGAGAATTCGAGCCGGCGGAATAGCAGACCACGTACACCACTGGCGCTTTGCGCTACAGTCTTATTTTAGCCAAATGCCTAAAATTTTAGGCTTTTTCAGCAGTGAATTATTTTTAGGCGAAAGTTTGACGCGTGACAGTCAGGTGATTTTGGATAATTACCGCAATCTGGGGGTTATTCACATTCTTAGCATTTCGGGCCTGCATGTTGGCATTTATACCTTGGTAATCAGTATTATCTGTTCTTACTTGAAATTAACCGAAGAAGAAGCCTTCGGCTGTTGTCTGGTGGTCCTCATCCTGGGTATCCTGCTGAGTAACGGCCAGGCGGGTTTTATTCGGGCTAGTTTGACTTATTTTTTAGGAAAAGTATTTAAGTTTAAGGGAGTCCGGCTGGCTCACTTTGACTTGCTAGGCCTGGCTTGCTTGCTCCACTTGGCTTTAAATCCACGTTTGCTATTGGGTCTTGGTGCCTTGTTAAGTTATGTCTTGGCCCTGGGCCTAGAATTAACCAGTCAAATGACAAGCTTTAAGCGGTCGCTGGCTTTGAATTTTTTATTAACGCCGCTCTTGCTCTTATATTTTTTTCAATTTAATGTTTTAACCATCTTTTTTAACTTGTTAGTAGTGCCCTATTTTAATTGGGTAGTCATGCCAGTGACAGTTATCAATTTAGTTGTTTTTGCAACTATCCCAAATGTTGCATTATTTTTTGAAGATGTTTTGGTGATAAGTGAAGGATTAATTGGCAAACTTTCGGCAACCCGCCTAGGTCTATTAACTTTTGGAAAAATCAATTGGTGGCAGTGTCTGCTTTTGCTTGCGCTAACCGCAATTTGGCTGCTTTTGGTTAATGATCAAGGGCTGACTAAGCGGCTGCGTCAGCGCTTGATGAAAGTTATCTTATTCATGTATGTAATTTTCTTTGCTCTGATACATTTTCCTTTGACTGGGCAAGTTACTTTCATTGATGTCGGGCAAGGCGATAGCATCTTGGTAACGACGCCGTTTCCGCGGCGGGTCTACCTGATTGATGTGGGCGGTCGCTTGAATTTTGGTAAGCGTAAGATTACTCCGCAGGTTAACCAGATCACCGTCCCCCTGCTTAAAGCCCAGGGCATAAGTAAGATTGATGGCATCTTTGTTTCACACCAGGATGCTGACCATGTCGGCGATTTGGGGCCGCTACTAGAGCAGGTCAAGGTGGGAAAATTGTATATGGCAGCTGGCTTAATTAATAATCCGTCATTTCGTAAACGGATTGCCGGCAAAGTTAGGAATAACCAGCTAGTCCAGTTGCTAGCTGGTAAGCAGGTAATTGAGCCACAGGTGCACTTTAACGTGGTCTATCCCTTAAAGCCGGGCCGCGGCGAAAATGAAGACTCATTGTCACTAATGTTTAAACTGGCCAACAAAACCTGGCTGTTCACTGGTGATTTGGGGCAAGCCGGTGAACAGGAGATCATGACCAAGTATGGCTTGGCTGTGAATTACTTTAAGCTGGGCCACCATGGTAGCCGGACGGCGTCGAATCCTGACTTCTTGCAAAATTTGCAGCCCGACTTAGTTTTTATCTCCGCTGGGCGTAACAACCGGTTCGGTCATCCGCACCCAGAAACATTGGCAACTTTGCAGAGCTACCACATTCCGTGGGTTTCAACCCAGGATTGTGGTATGATAACTTGGACTTATGGTCCACTAATGCGACCGCAATTTAACTATTTTTTGCCGGTGATAAAAAAATGACGCTACTTTCTTTATTTAAAAATACTAACAGCAATAATTCCCATACTTTGATTACGGGGGACGATGACTTTCTAAATGATTATCTAGCCCGATCTTATACCCGTGAAAAAACCTTTGCGAAGTTGGACCACGTGACGGTCGATTGTGAGAGTGATGGGCTGGCTGAATTAATTGCTGACCTAACAGAGTCAAGCCTGTTCAGCGATCAAAAGGTTATCACAGTCAAGCATCCGTTTTTTTTGACCGCCCGGGTAGCCCAAAAATATCAGCAGCAGCTGGCTCAACTGGAACGTATTTTGGCTAATAGTGATCGCTTGGAAGACATTATTGTGCTCGTAGCTTCAGATGAAAAGATCGACCGGCGGAAGAAGTTGACTAAAACAGTTTTGCGGCAGTTTAATGTGGTTGATACGCACGTTAAGCCCTATGAAGTAGAGAAGGTGACTAGGCAGCTAATTGCGGCTGAGGGTTATCAACTCCCCGGTCCGGCCCTGCAATTATTACTAGAGCGCAGTGACCATATTCTAGATACCGTGCTGAGCAACTTGCAGAAATTAAAGATGCTTGCGGTTGATGGACAAATTTCGGTGGAGGCGGTAAAGCGAAACGTTGACTTGTCCATGGCTCAAAATGTCTTTGCAATCTTGGAAGCAGCACTTAAGCATAACTACCAAGAGGCCGTGGAGCGGTTGGAAAATCAGCTGCAAGAAGGCAGTAATCCAGCGCAATTACTAGCTGTTTTTGAAAATCAGCTGGAATTGATTTTGGTAGTCAAAATCCTGCAAGCGCGGGGCAGAAGTGAAGGCCAAATCACTAAGGAGCTAGGCGTTCACCCATACCGGGTAAAGTTAAGTCTGCAAAATGGCCTTTCCGTGGCAAAGTTAGCGACTTTGCTAGAACAAGCTATCAAGCTGGACTTTGGCTATAAAAGCGGCCAATATCGCGACAGCAACTTTTTACAATTATTTGTTTTAAGCGTCTAAAAAAGGCAAGAATGAAATCATTCTTGCCTTTTTTACTTGATTTGTTAGTCAAATTATTTTGCTAATTTAGCTAAACGGCTTTTGTCACGGCTAGCCTTGTTTTTGTGGATAAGACCTTTAGAAGCAGCCTTGTCCAGTGCGCGGGCAGCAGCAACATGTAATTCGGAGGCGTCTTCGGCACCAGCAGCTTGAGCCGTCTTGAACTTCTTAATCGTCGTTCTTAACTGGTTCATTTGAGCAGCATTGCGCTTTCTAGCAGCATCTTGAGTTTTGACACGTTTAATCGCTGATTTGATTTGTGGCATAAAATTCACCTCCAATTGATATAAATTCACTTAATAGATTATACTGAAGAATAATATCAGATGCAAGGTAATTTGCACTTGCTTTTTAAAAAAATAATCTGTATCATACTATTGTTGTGAACCGTTAACGCTGTTTGTCCGCTCACACCTGACGGTTAACGTTGTTAACGGCAATTATTTAAGTGAAAGGTGAATAGAATATGGCTATTTCAAAAGCTGAAAAAGATGAAATCATCAAAAAGTATGCAACTCACGAGGGTGATACTGGTTCAACCGAAGTTCAAGTTGCAATTTTGACTACGGATATTAACAATTTAACTGAGCACATGCGGAATCATTCACATGACCACCACTCATACGTTGGTTTGTTAAAGAAGATCGGTCACCGTCGTAACTTACTGCGCTACTTGCAGGATAATGACATTAATCGTTACCGTGACTTAATTAAAAAATTAGGCCTGCGCCGGTAGTTACAGCTTCAATATTGCAAAAGTCAGTTCGAATTATGAACTGGCTTTTTGTTTTTCTCATTATTGCTTTTTATGCTAGAATGGAAGCAGATACTTTTGACGTTGTGATCGTACTGATCCATAAAATAATAACTGAATAGCAAGATAGAAAAGGAAAAATAATGACTGATCAAGTTAAAATAATGATTTTGAGTGGTGTTCGGGAACAAGGAAAAGATATGTTCGCCGTTCAAGTTAATGACGAAATTTTTGTGCTTGATGCCGGGCTTAAATACCCTGATAGCACCTTGTTTGGCATCGATTTGGTAATTCCCGACCTTGAATTTTACGAGGAATATGGCGATCAGGTTGTTGGCATCTTTTTGACGCACGGGCATGCAGACTCTATTGGTGCGTTGCCTTATATATTACGCCAGTATGATATCCCGGTTTTTGGTTCGCAGTTGACGGTTGAGCTAGCTAAAATTACCGTGAAGCGGGAGAACAAAAAAATAAAAAATAGTTTATTCCATGTGATTGATGCGGACACCGAAATTGAATTTAAGCATGCGGACATTTCTTTCTTTCAGACGACACATTCAATCCCTGATTCTTTAGGTATCGATGTTCATACTCCTGCAGGCGAAGTGGTTTATACTGGTGACTTTAAGTTTGACCCGTCTGCTGCACCAAAGTACCGCACTGATTTGGATCGGTTAGCCGAAATTTCACAAAAAAAGGTGTTGGCGTTACTAAGTGACTCTTCCAACGCCGAAGCCGTTTTGCCCAATGTTGCTGAGCAGGAAATTGGTGACTATGTTACCAACGTTTTTCGTAATGCTGCGGGCCGCGTAATTGTCGCAGCCAAGGCGTCGAACTTAATGAGAATTCAGGAAGTACTGAATGCTGCTCATCATACGGGCAGAAGAGTGCTACTGACGGGCCGGGATGTTGCTAAAATTGTTCGTACCGCAATGGACCTCGGCTACTTGCAAGTACCTAAAGGATTGTTGTTGCGGGTTAAGGACTTAAAAGAGACGCCTGACCACAAGACAGTTATTTTAGAAACGGGCCAGATGGGTGAGCCGCTGAATTCCCTACAAAAAATGGCCAAGAAGAGCCACAGTATGATTACGATCCACGAGGGTGACTTGGTCTTCATTGCGACCACGCCATCACATTCGGTCGAAACGATGGTTGCTCAGACTAGTGATCTAGTATACAGTGCTGGCGGTACGGTAATTGAATTAGGCCGGGCCAAGAACACTAGTGGTCATGCCACCGGCCGTGACTTACAGCTGCTAATTGATATTTTGAAACCGCAGTTTTTGATTCCCGTAATTGGGGAGTACCGGCTGCTTGAAGTTCACCGTGATCTGGCCATCAGGGCCGGCCTTAAAAAAGAAAATATTTTTATTACCAAGAATGGTGATTGCCTTAATTATGATTTCCAGCAAAAGCAGTTTTACTTGACTGCCCCTGTTCCGGGAGAGGATATCATGATTGATGGCTCTGGCATTGGGGACGTTGGCAATATCGTTTTACGCGATCGAGAAGTTCTTTCAGACGATGGTATTTTTATTGCTGTTGTCACAATTGATCGGCGCAAGAAAAAAATCATTGCCCAGCCCCAAGTTACTAGCCGCGGGTTTGTGTACATCAAGGCCAACCGGCAGTTGATGGCTGACAGTATTGAACTCATCAAGAATACGATTAAGAACAACTTTGAACATAAAAAGTTTGATTGGACGGAAATTAAACAAGACGTGCGCAATGACTTGGAACGGTTTTTGTATCGCAAAACCAACCGACGCCCAGTTGTCTTACCAGTCGTAATGGAAGTAAACCAAAATCGGCACCGGGCGATGCAAAATCGCAACACTAAAAATGCTAGTGGAAACGACAGCGATCGCCGCGCAGTAGACGTCAACAAGGCCGGTCAACGGATTGTTAAGAAAGACTAGCTAAAATGACCTCATTAAGTCAGCAAAACCTGCTTAACTTAGCGCAAAAAAACGAACGCCAAGGTGATCTTCTGACCGCGATTCAAAACGTCGAGGAAGCGCAGCAGGGAGAATATAGTCAGGAAGTCACTTTGCGGCTCTGCGACTTGTATCTCAAAAACCAGCAGGCAAATGCCGCCTACAGTCTGATTAAAGAAGAAAAGGATTTGTTTTCGGACCAGGCGATTCTGGCCACTTATAGCAAAATATTGCAAGCTAACCATTTTTTAATTGAAGCACGTCAACTGGAGAACCTAAGTCAAGGTGCAGTTGTAATTGCGGTGTCTGCTGCTACTCCTAGCGTCCAGCAGGAAATTATGCGGACTTTCAAACAAAAAACGCAGCCCACCCAGTATGACTACCAGCAATTATTAAAATTAGACGAAGCTAATTTTAAAAGTTTTGCACAAAGCTTGTTAATTGATCCAAGTTTGAGTTTTGCGGTGCGGCTTGCTCTTTGTGAAGATTTAATCCGCTTGGGAGTTGCGGACCAAGTCAAGGTACTGGTGTTAGGGGATGTAGCAACCTTTATTCCTAAGCAGACCAGTCTCTTAGAAAAGAATCCAATCTATCGGGAAGTGATTTACGGTATTGGGTCACGCTACTATCACCGGCCCAGCCAGATCCCGGCCGTCTTAGGTGAAGTTAACCTGATTTTAGGTAGCCTCTATCCTAAGCTTGACCAGTATGTGGATGAACCTGATAGTTTCGCCAGAGATATTGCTTCATATCTTGAAAAACACGATGGGCAAGGCAATCAAGAGCTGTTTGAAAAAATTGACCAATATTTACCGAAATAATTTGGTCAAAGGGGCTTTACTTTTTGAGGCTATTTAGTATAATATCAAAGGACGTTTTCATTAGGCATGGCGCTACGCATGAAAATACTAGGCATTTGCCAATGAAAGTAGTACAATATTCAACAGAGAACTATCCGTTACTTACTCAACGGACTTCTTGCAAATTTACAGGAGGGTCATTTTAATGGCAGAAAAAGAACATTACGTTAGAACAAAGCCACACGTAAACATTGGTACTATCGGTCACGTTGACCATGGTAAGACCACTTTAACCGCGGCGATTACTAAAGTTTTATCAGAAAAAGGTTTGGCTAAGGCTGAAGATTACTCAGATATCGATGCTGCGCCAGAAGAGAAGGAACGTGGTATTACTATCAATACCGCCCACGTGGAATATGAGACTGAAAAACGTCACTACGCCCACATGGACGCTCCAGGTCACGCCGACTATATCAAGAACATGATTACCGGTGCTGCCCAAATGGATGGTGCGATCTTAGTTGTTGCTGCAACTGATGGTCCAATGCCACAAACCCGTGAACACATCTTACTTGCTCGTCAAGTTGGTGTTGACTACATCATTGTCTTCTTAAACAAGACTGACTTAGTTGATGACCCAGAGTTGATTGACTTAGTTGAAATGGAAGTTCGTGACTTGTTAAGTGAATACGATTACCCAGGTGATGATGTTCCAGTTATCCGCGGTTCAGCTTTGAAAGCACTGCAAGGTGATAAGGAACAACAAGATGTCATCATGAAGTTGATGGATACAGTTGATGAATACATCCCAACTCCAGAACGTCAAACTGACAAGCCATTCTTAATGCCAGTTGAAGATGTCTTCACTATTACTGGTCGTGGTACTGTTGCTTCTGGTCGTATCGACCGTGGTACAGTGAAGGTTGGCGACGAAGTTGAAGTTGTTGGTTTAATGGAAAAGGTGCTCAAGTCAGTTGTTACTGGTTTGGAAATGTTCCACAAGACCTTAGACTCAGGTGAGGCCGGCGATAACGTTGGTGTCTTGCTTCGTGGTATCGACCGTGACCAAGTTTTCCGTGGACAAGTTTTGGCTGAACCTGGCTCAATTCAAACTCACAACAAGTTTAAGGGTCAAGTTTATGTCTTGAAGAAGGAAGAAGGTGGACGTCACACTCCATTCTTCTCCGATTACCGTCCACAATTCTATTTCCACACTACTGATATTACTGGTGAAATTGAATTACCAGAAGGTACTGAAATGGTTATGCCTGGCGATAATACAGAATTTACTGTTGACTTGATTAAACCAGCTGCCATTGAAAAGGGTACTAAGTTCACTATCCGTGAAGGTGGTCGTACTGTTGGTGCTGGTCAGGTTACTGAAATCCTTGACTAGTTCGTAAAGAAACAGTTTAAAAAGATGTACTTCTTCATAGAAGTACATCTTTTTTTGCCTAAATTTGTTTTTTGCGAGCGTTTAATGTAAGATTATTTAGTATGCAATGATGCAGTTAAACTTGACATTGGAGGTATTTAATTAATGTCTGTAAAATGGAATAAAACCGCTGAGACTACCGGTGAACTTACTTTTGATATTTCACAAGCCGAAGTTAAGCAGGGCTTGGACCAAGCGTTTAAAAGAGTAAAGAGTAATTTGCGTGTCCCGGGATTTAGAAAGGGTCATGTTTCCCGGGTGATCTTTGACCAATATTACGGAGAAGAATCACTGTACGAGGATGCCTTGAACATCGTCTTGCCTAGTGCCTATTCCGCTGCTATTAAAGAAGCAGGAATTGCAGCAGTGGGTCAACCCCAAGTCTTGCCAGTAACGATGGAAAAAGGTAAGGATTGGACCATGAAGGCTACCGTCAGCATTGAGCCAGAAGTTAAACTGGGCGACTATAAGGGCATTGAGGTGCCTAAGCAAAACACCCGCGTTTACGCAAAGGATGTTGACGCAGAACTTGAGCAGGACCGTGAAAAGAACGCTGAGCTAGTATTGAAAAAAGCGGCAGCAGTAAAGGGCGACACCGTAACGATTGACTACAAAGGAACAGTTGATGGTAAAGCTTTTGATGGTGGTTCGGCTGAGGACTATGCTTTAGAACTGGGCTCTAATACCTTCATTCCAGGTTTTGAAGATCAGTTAATTGGTCACAAGGCAGGCGATGACATTGATGTACTTGTAACTTTCCCGGCCGATTATGGTGCAAAAGACTTAGCGGGCAAGGAAGCTCACTTTGCAACCAAGTTGCACGAGGTTAAGTCCAAGCAGTTACCAAAGCTTGATGATGAATTTGCTAAAGACATCGACGATTCAGTTGAAACGCTTGATGAATTGAAAGAAAAGATCAAGAAGGACTTAAAGGCTAAAAAGGAAGAAGCTGCTAAAGATGCACTAGAACAAGCCGCAATTGAAGGCGCAGTAGCTAATGCTGAAATTAACGAAATTCCTGATGTAATGATTCAAGAAGATGTTAACACCCAAATGAATCAATACCTGGGTAACATGCAACGCCAAGGAATCAGTCCAGAGACTTACTATAAGCTAACGAATACGACTGAAGACCAATTGCGGGCTCAATTCAGCCAAGATGCGGCAGAGCGAGTTAAGACTAATTTAGTTCTTGAAGCAATTGTCAAGCAGGAAAAGATCAAGGCTTCGAAGGAAGAAATCGACAGTGAGATCAAGAATCTGGCAAGTGAATACAACATGGATGAAAAGACTGTTCGTAGTACTTTGTCTGATGACATGCTTGAGCATGATATCAACGTGCGTAAGGCCGTTGAACTAGTTGCGGACAATGCTAAGCAAGTTGCTAAGTCAAAGCCTAAGACCAAGTCCAAAGAAGAGACTGAAAAGGCTGACCAAAAATAGGGCTTAAAGAATAAAAATTAAACTTAAAAAGGTGGTTTTGCCCACCTTTTTATTTTTATAAGCAAATAATTCAAAGACTGGCGCTAATTATGATAACCTTAAATCTGAAGATATGAGGAGGAATATAATGGCATCACAGTTTACTGATCAAGAAGAAATAAAATGCTCTTTTTGTGATAAAACACAAGATCAAGTTAAGAAGATGATCGCAGGCAATGGGGTTTATATTTGCAATGAATGTGTTGCTTTATCCAAAAAAATAATTGATGATGAGTTGAAGTCTGACTCACTCAAAAAGGCCAAGGACTTGCCTAAACCAATGGAAATCAAGCAAGAGCTCGACCAATATGTGATTGGTCAGGAACGGGCTAAAAAGGTCCTGTCAGTTGCGGTATACAATCATTACAAACGAATCAGCCAGATGGATATTGATTCAACAACGGAGTTGCAGAAGTCAAACATCGCCTTGCTTGGGCCGACTGGTTCTGGTAAGACTTACCTAGCTCAGACGCTAGCCCGTATCCTCGACGTGCCCTTTGCAATTGCCGACGCCACAACTTTAACTGAGGCTGGCTATGTCGGTGAAGATGTTGAAAATATCTTGCTTAAACTGCTGCAAAATGCCGATTACGACATTGAAAGGGCTGAGCGGGGAATTGTCTATATCGATGAAATTGATAAGATTTCCAAAAAAGCAGAAAATGTTTCAATCACTCGTGATGTTTCGGGTGAAGGTGTCCAGCAGTCACTGTTGAAAATCCTGGAGGGAACTACTGCTTCAGTTCCACCACAGGGCGGACGTAAGCACCCCCAACAGGAGCTAATCCAGCTTGATACGACCAATATTTTATTTATTGTTGGTGGTGCGTTTGACGGGATTGAGCAGATTGTTAAAACGCGCTTAGGTAAAAAAGTAATCGGCTTCGGTGCCACTAATAAAAACCAAGTGCAAGATGATGACTGGATTGAGCAACTAACGACCGGTGATCTGGTTAAGTTTGGGCTGATTCCGGAATTTATTGGCCGGATTCCAATTATTGCTACGCTTAATAAACTTGAGAGCGCGGATTTAGTCAGAATTTTAACAGAACCCAAGAACGCTCTAGTTAAGCAATATCAAAAGTTGCTGGCGCTTGATCAAGTTGAACTAGACTTTGCGCCCGCAGCGCTAACGGCCATTGCGGATCTGGCAATTGAGCGCAATATGGGAGCTAGAGGACTGCGGTCTATTATTGAGAACGCCATGATGGGAATTATGTATAAAACCCCAAGTGAACCCAATATTGAAAAGGTTGAGGTTACTAAAGCGGTAATTGACGAGCAGGCTGATCCAGAGCTAACATATCAGGCATCTGCGGAAGAAGCTGATGAAGAGGTTAGGGCTGCAAATGATCATTAAGAGTAGCGATTATGCCATTAGTGCCGTCACTGTCAAGCAATATCCGGAGGATAACCTCCCTGAAATTGCCCTTGCTGGTCGCTCCAACGTTGGCAAGTCTAGCTTGATTAACTCACTGCTTAAGCGAAAGAACTTGGCGCGCACCTCGTCACAACCAGGGAAGACGCAAACGTTAAACTTTTATATCGTTAATGAGGACTTTTACTTAGTTGATGTGCCTGGATATGGCTATGCGAAAGTTTCACGGACGCAACGACAAAAATTTGGTGAGATGATTCAAGACTACCTTGAAACTAGGGCAAACTTGCGGGGGCTGATCTTATTAGTTGATGCCCGTCACGAACCGACCAAGGATGATGTCACGATGTACAATTATGCCATGACCTTGGACTTACCAATTTTGGTTGTTTGCACTAAAATTGATAAGGTCAAGAAGAGCCAAGAGAATAAGGTTCTGGCGACTTTGAAGCAGAAACTTAACTTGTCATACGATAACGTTGAAGTTCTGACCTACAGCTCGGTTAAAAAGACCCATGTGGATGAAGCTTGGTCGTGGATTGAGCAAAGATTGTAAAATAAAAATGACTCTTACATCAGAGTCATTTTTATTTATCTTTATTTTCTGCCTTGTTCTGATCGGGATTTTTGCTATTCCGCTTTTTCTTTTTATCATCCGGAACTGTGGCAAATTTGTCAAATAATTTTTCTAAGTCATCTTGTTTTTTGAAAGTTAAACCCATTTTTCTGCTTCCTTTCGTTTTTATTCATTATAAGCAAAAATGTTCCGCTAGGCCAGGGAAACTTTACTCGCCCCCGATGATAGAGTGTTTAGTAAGCTCAGAGTGAATTATTTGCCGGTATTTTATGTTAGAATTGATAAAGCAAATTTGGGGAGGTGATTTTTTGGCAAGTGCGTTAATTGAAAATAAGTTGAAGTTGCTACCGGCTAAACCTGGTTGTTACTTAATGAAGGATGTTAACAGTAAGGTAATTTACGTTGGCAAGTCAAAAAATCTACGGAGTCGGGTTCGTTCCTACTTTAAAAGTAAGCAAGTTGGACGCCGGGCCGAATTGGTACGGGAGATTCGTGATTATGACATCATTACTGTTTCTACTGATAAGGAATCTTTTTTATTAGAAGTTACTTTAATCAAAAAGTACCAGCCTTACTATAATGTCCAGCTTAAGCAGGGCACTGGCTATCCCTATATTGAGATAACGAATGAGCGTGATCCGCAGTCTAAGTTAACTAGTATTGTGCGCAAAGACGGAGGTTATTACTTTGGTCCTTACCCTAATGTTTATGCCGCCCAAGCGACACTGAAGTTTATCCAAAAAGTTTTTCCCTTGCGGCGGTGTAATGGCAAGCAGGGCCGCCCATGTCTATACTATCATATGGGCCAGTGCTTGGGGGCCTGCTTTAAGACCGTGCCCAAGGCGGAATATGAGGCTCAAATCAAAAAAATCAAGAGTTTTTTGAATGGTGATATTGCTTGGGTTAAGCAGGACTTGAAGCAAAAAATGGGGCTTGCGGCCCAAAAACTGGAATTTGAGCGGGCAGCAGAGCTGCGTGACCAGCTCAACTACATTGAGGAAACGGTCGAAAAGCAAAAAATCATCTCTAATGACAGTACCCAGCGTGACATTTTCAACTTTTATGTCGATAAATCCTGGATTTCTGTGCAAATTTTCTTTTTGCGGCAGGCTAAGCTGCTTAGACGTGAAACCAAGATATACCCGTTGACTGACACTAATGATCCAGAAAATAGTTTTGCCGCTTTTATTGCGCAATTTTACGGGCAGAGGAATCGGGTCCTGCCTAAAGAAGTCCTAGTACCGGCTGGACTAGATAATGAGGCCTTAAGTGAAGTATTAAAGGTACCGGTGAGAACACCCAAGCGGGGCCAGAAGCGGTCCCTACTAGAGATGGCCAAGGAAAATGCCAAGCTCAAGCTCGATGACAAGTTCCGGCTCCTTGAATTGGGGAACCGCAAGACTAAAGGTGCGCAGCAAGAAATTTTTGCAGCCTTGGGCTTGCCCTATGGTCAGGTAATTGAAAGTTTTGACCATTCACATATTCAGGGGACTGATCCGGTTTCTGCCCTGGTTGTTTTTAGGGATGGCGAACCGGATAAGAATTCTTATCGTAAGTATAAGCTGAAAGGTGAGGTCGAGCATCAAAACGGGGGCGATGAAGTAAAAAACACCCGTGAAGTTGTACGTCGGCGTTACAGTCGGCTCTTACGTGAGCACCAAGAATTGCCTGATCTGATTTTGATGGATGGGGGGCAGATACAAGTGGATGCCTGCGAGGATGTTTTGCGTAATGAGTTAAATCTTAATATTCCCGTGGCTGGCATGGTTAAAGATGATAAGCACCGGACCAACCATTTGCTCTTTGGTGATCCGCTTAACGGTCTGCCCATGAAGTTGATCCCGCTTGATCCCAAGTCCCAGGGTTTTTATCTGATGACCCGGATTCAGGACGAGGTTCACCGCTTTGCAATCACTTTTCACCGACGTACGCATGCCAAAAATGCCTTGTCGAGCAAATTAGATCTGGTTAAGGGAATTGGTCCCAAGAGTCGGAATAAGTTGCTGCGCCAGTTTGGTTCACTAAAAAAAATTAAGGAGGCCTCAATTGCTGAGTTACGTGCAGCAGGGCTGACGCTCACGCAGGCGCAGACGGTTAAATTAACCCTGTAAGGAACTAATTTTACCGGTGATCAACTGCCTTTTATGGTATAGTATTAAGGTTAGAGAAGACGGAAGGAGAATCTACATGCCGACATTTGTCGATCAAACTAAGATTGAAGTCCAAGCCGGTAAGGGTGGGGACGGCATTGTTGCTTTCCGCCATGAAAAATATGTTCCTAATGGTGGTCCGGCTGGTGGTGACGGTGGTCGCGGCGGTAGCATTATTTTTGTTGCTGACAGCGGTTTAAGAACCTTAATGGACTTCCGTTACCGACGCAAGTTTAAAGCTGATAGCGGAGAGAATGGCCGCATTAAGTCGCAGTATGGGCGCGGTGCCAAGGACTTATACCTGCGCGTGCCGGTAGGAACTACCGTCTATGATTTTGATACCAATGAAGAAATTGGCGATTTAACTGAAAATAAGCAGGAATTGCTAGTCGCACGTGGCGGTCGCGGCGGTCGTGGAAATATTCATTTTACGACTAGCGTCAATACGGCCCCTGAAATTGCCGAAAATGGCGAACCCGGTGAAGATCGGGTTTTGCGTCTGGAGTTGAAAGTCTTGGCTGATGTCGGTTTAGTTGGCTTTCCTTCTGTGGGTAAGTCAACCTTGCTGTCGGTAGTTACCAAGGCCAAACCCAAGATAGCAGCCTATTCCTTCACTACCCTGACCCCCAACTTGGGAATGGTTATTTTGCCTGACGGGCGGGATTTTTCGCTAGCGGATTTACCTGGTCTGATTGAAGGTGCAAGTCAGGGAGTTGGTCTGGGCATTCAGTTTCTGCGGCACATTGAAAGAACCAAGGTGATTCTGCACCTGGTGTCAATGGATCCCAATAATGGGCGCCAGGCATTGACCGACTATCAAGCTATTTGCAAGGAGTTGCTGACCTATGATGCAGATCTGGAAAAGCGCCGCGAGTTGATTGTTGCCACCCAGCTTGACTTGCCGGGTTCAGCGGAAAAACTAGCTGAGTTTAAGCAGGAACTTGAACAAGCTGGGATAAACAAGCCGGTATATGCAATTTCTAGTGTTACGCACCAAGGTGTTGATCACTTGATGCAGGATACGGCTACTCTAGTTAATCAGGTTGAACAAGAACAGGTACCGGCTGCGCCAAGTCCAAAGCAAACGGTCAAGGAATACAAGTACCAGGCACCAAAGAAGCACGAGTTTACCATTAACCAGCTTGCTGACCACGTCTTTGAGGTTAAGAGTGCCAGTCTGGAGAGACTGGTTGAACGGACAAACTTGGATTACCAAGATGGGGTTATCCGGCTTGCCCGCAAGTTGAAAAACTTAGGTGTCGATAACGAGTTGCGAAAAAAAGGAGCCGTTGATGGCGACGATGTAATCATCGGCACTTTCAATTTTGAATTTGTGCAATAAAGAGAAAAGTTAGAAAAATGAAAAAAAATCGGTTTATTACGGGATATTCTGGACTTAGAGCATTGGCAGTTGTTGGGGTGATTTTGTATCATCTTGAGCCCGATACTTTTGTTGGTGGGTATCTTGGTGTACCGATTTTTTTCGTTTTGTCGGGTTATTTGGTTACGTGTCAGATGTTAAAGGCCTTTGACAAAACTGATTTTTTTGATTATCAAAAATTTTATTGGGCTAGACTAAAAAAGCTCTATCCGGCAATGATTTCGGTCTTATGGTTGTCTGCGGCATATATTTTGCTGTTTCAGCGTAATCTGCTGGCAAAATTAGGTCAAATTGTCGGGGCCAATCTGCTCAATGTATATAACTTTTGGCAAATTCTAAATGGGCAGAGTTACTTTGCCCGGTTTGCCTATAACGAGTCCCCGTTCACGCATTTGTGGACAATGTCAATTAACGGACAATTTTATCTTCTATGGCCGCTGGTTATCTTTCTCTTGTTCAAGTATGGTCAAAAGAAAAGAAATATTTTTGGGGCCCTGCTAATTTTGTCGCTGGCTTCTGCGCTTGAAATGGCCGTTTTGTATCGGAGCGGAACAGACATTAACCGGATATATTACGGCACGGATACCCGCTTTTTTGCTCTAGGTTTAGGTGCTAGTATGGCTGCGGTTTGGCCTCTAGATAAACTGAAAACTAAAATACAACCAAGAGATGTCTATCTCTTGGATATTGTGGGTCTGATTGCCTTAAGCGGAATGATTATTTTATTCTTTAGTCCAAGCATGAATGCCGAAACAGCTTTTCCATACACTGGTGGGATGTTGCTGTTTACGGTTTTGACTACGTGTTTGGTAGGAATTACTGCGCACCCTGGTAGCCACTGGAACAAGTGGTTGACCAATCCGGTTTTTACTTGGTTGGGTTCGAGAAGCTATGAAATTTACCTCTATCAGTTTCCGGTGATGATCTTTTTTGAAAACAAGGTAACTGATATGGCGGATCATGTGTTCTTATATCATCTTATTGAAATTGTCATCATTCTAATTCTAAGTGAACTAGCTTATCGCTACATTGAGCGGCCACTTGGTAAAGTAACGTGGCCAAAAACCAAGCAGTACTTTGCTAGGGTGGTCAACTACCGGAGTAAAAACTACTTGCTTAAGCTCCAGACTTTGCTGGCCGTAGTTGTTTTGCTAGTGGGTAGTGTTGCAATTGTAGTTTCACCAACGGTCAAGGCCGAAGATTACGAAAAGACGCCACTGGCGCAACGAATTCGGGTCAACCGGCGTCAACAGGCCAAGACCAACCGGGCATTGATTTTAAAGTTGAAAAAAGCCAAGAAAAAAGCCCAAAAAAAGCATAAACTAGTTAATGAGGCACAACGAGCCGCCAAAAAACATCCGGTAAACAAACAGTTTGTGAAATATGGCATCGCGCAAGTCGATCTGCAATTAAGTCAGAGAATTTCTTTGACCGCGGTAGGGGATTCGGTTATGGCCGGATCAAGCAACGATTTATCAATGATGATGCCTAAAGCAGTAATCGATGCGGCTGTCTCACGGCAGCTAAATATGGCCTCTCAATTGTTCAGCAGTTACCAGGCACAGCATATCCTAGCTGATAATATCCTCATTGGACTCGGTACCAACGGTAGCTTTTCCATGGCGGATATTGATCATTTAATGAAGTTGTTGGGCTCCCAGCGGCAGGTTTTTTGGGTCAATCTGCATGTGCCCAATCGGCCGTGGCAAAATCAAGTTAACAACCTGTTAGAGCGAGCAGCCCGGCGGTATCAAAACTTGACGATCATTGACTGGCACCAATACTCAGCCCAACATCCGCAGTGGTTCTATGAGGACAATACTCATCCCACGCCGACTGGATCAAAGTATTACAGCGCCTTGATCGTGAAAACGATTGTTGAACACGCAAAATTTTAGAATAGGAAACATATGGAGTTACAATTTTTAGGTACAGGAGCAGGCCAACCATCAAAAAAGCGAAATGTCTCGAGCATTGCTTTAAAAATGCTGGATGAAATTAATGAAGTCTGGCTCTTTGATGTGGGTGAGGCAACGCAGCACCAGATTCTGCGGACCAACATTAGATTGCGTAAAGTAAGTAAAATTTTTATTTCACATAATCATGGCGACCATATTTTTGGGTTGCCAGGCTTGTTGGCAACCCGGTCATTTCAAGGTGATGTGGGACCTCTGACGATTTATGGTCCGGCGGGGTTAGAACAATTTGTTAGAACTGCTTTAAAGGTTTCGCGGACTAAGATTTCTTATCCCATCAAGTTCGTGAATCTGGAAGAGGGAGGTCTTATCTTCCAGGGCCAAGGCTTTAAGGTTTGGACGGAAAAACTCGCCCACCGCGTTCCTAGCTTCGGCTACCGGGTAGTTGAGGAAGCTCGTCCAGGTGAGCTTTTAATGGACCAGTTGGCGCAGTATAATGTACCTAACGGGCCATTACTAGGTAAACTGAAGAATGGCGAGCAGGTCACACTAGGCGACGGCACAGTATTGGATGGTAAGGACTTTTTAGGACCCAGCAAGGCGGGACGGATTGTCACAATTATCTACGATACTAGGTCGACGCCGGCAATTGCCGAGTTGGCCCGTGATGCGGATGTGTTGGTTCATGAATCGACCTTTGCCGGTGATGAGGCTGATCTAGCTCGTTCGTACTATCATTCGACTGCCGTCCAAGCAGCTAAGGTGGCACGTGATAATGGGGTTAAGCGTTTGTATTTGGACCATATTTCGGCTAGATACTTGGGCGTTAAGGCCAGAAAGTTAGAAAGCCAAGCAGAGAAAGTTTTTCCCAATACGAAATTAGCCAATGATTTTGATCGGGTTGTGATTCCAATGAAAGGTGAACAAAATGAGTGATTCTTTAAGAAACAAGGTTGTAATTGTGACAGGGGCTTCCAGCGGAATTGGTCGGTCAGTTGCCCTAGAGAGTGCAGGCCGCGGGGCCACAGTTATTTTGCTGGCTCGGCGTAAGGACAAGTTAGAGCGGATTGCTGCTGAAGCGCACGAGTTATCAGGCGCGCCAGCTTATGCCTTTGTGACCGATATGAGCGAGAGCGAAGAGATTGATGCGACTTTTACCGAGATTGTCAAAGTAACCAAGCACGTTGACTACCTCGTTAATTGTGCTGGCTTTGGTCAATTTGGTAACTTTATTGAAATGAACCGGCGGGTCATTACGTCAATGTTTCAGGTCAATGTTTTGGGGCTAATGTATTTCACACGGCTGATTGGTCGGCTCATGATGGACCAAAAGAGCGGTCAAATCGTTAACTTTGGTTCGATTGCGGGTAAGGTGCCAACGGTTAAGTCGGCGGCATACAGTGCTTCCAAGGCAGCCGTAATCCAATTTTCTAATGTGTTACGTCTAGAGTTAAAACCATTTGGCGTGAAGGTAATGACGGTCAACCCGGGCCCAGTTTATACCAACTTCTTTAATATTGCTGATAAGAGTGGACACTATGTCGAAAACGTGCAAAAGTTTATGCTCGATCCAGATGATGTTGCCTGGCAGGTTGTTCATTACTTTGGTAGTAGTAAGCGTGAACTTAATTTGCCACTTAGTCTGGCTCTGGCTGCGAAGTTATATAACCTCTTTCCCACGATTGGTGATGAGTTGTCAATTAAGTTTGCATCAAGGAAGTAGTAAGTGATGAAGAAAGAAACGCAACAAATAAAATTAGTGTTGGCCTTAGTCCTCAGTTTATTGGCAGTTATCTTTGTTGTTCTTAATACGGATACTGTTGCCATCAACTTTGGTCTCTTCAAGTTTAAGTTACCCTTGATTATTATTCTCGTGCTGATGGTAATTATTGGTGTTTTGATTGGTTGGTTTTGGGGGTCAAATGGACACAATCAGGACAAGAATAACTAATATAGCTTGATTTATTCGCAGACGAATAGTATCATTAACAAACGTGAAGTGTTTTAGGCACTTTTTAATAGTGACCTGAAAACGTAATTCTACAATAAAGGAGATCAAGTAAATGGCAGTTCCTAAGAGACATACTTCCAAGCAAAAGAAACGTTCACGTCGTGGTCATATCAAATTGACTGTGCCAGCAATGCACTATGATGCAACTACTGGTGAATATCGTTTGAGCCACCGTGTTTCACCTAAAGGTTATTACAAGGGTCGTCAAGTTGTTAGCGAAGCTAGTAACAATGACAACAACTAATTAAAAGACACCAAAATTGGTGTCTTTTTTTGTTTCAGAGGATCGACATAGTGAGAATAAGAAATGACAAAAATAGTATTTTTAAGTAGCAGTGATATTCATGGCTATATTATGCCAACGGATTATCAAAAAAAGGCTGAGTATCATGCAGCCTTGGGCTTAAGTAGGGTTAGCAGCGCGATTAAGGCCGAACGGGCTAAATTTGGCGCTGAGAATGTTGTAGTAACTGATGCTGGGGATTGTTTGCAGGGATCACCGCTGGCTTCCTACGTCTATTCAACTGAAGATTTGGAGGTTTTAGACCAGTATACCGATCTTTATAATCTGGTTGGCTATGATGCACGCTGCCTTGGTAACCATGATTTTGATTATGGTCTCAATTTTTTAAAGCATTACCTTAACCGCAACCAAGCTCCTTTTTTAAATGATAATATCTTAGATGCCCAATCCAAGCTCCCGGCCCTGGGGCAGAGTTATCAGATACTGGTCAAAAACGGTATTCGGATTGGCTTGCTGGGGGTAACCACTGAGAAAGTCCCTGATTGGGAACCAGCGGCCAATGTTGCGGGGCTAAAATTCACCAGCGCTTATGCACAAGTGAAGCACTATGCGAAAATTTTGCGCAAGCAAGTGGATGTCTTGGCGGTTATTTACCATGGCGGCTTTGAGGCAGATCCGTTAAGCGGAACTAAAACTGAGCCGGCTAACGGTGAGAATGAGGGTTACCGGATTTTGACCGAGTTGCCTGAGGTTGATGTGCTTTTGACCGGTCACCAGCACCGCAAGCTGGCCTTAGTGACAAAGAACACAGCAATTGTCCAGCCGGGGTACCGCGGTGAAGCAGTTGGTGAAGTGATTTTGGAAATTGATGATAAGAGTAAAGAAATCCGCTCAAAGACAGCTCGTCTGCTTGATGTGCACGCTTATCTACCAGACCAAGCCTTGCTTGACCATTGTTCTGAACTTGAGCAAGCTACCCAGTCCTGGCTTGATCAGCCCTTGGCCCACTTACCTGAGCCGGCTCCCTTGGGGGATGCCAATCATGCTCGACTGGTAGGAGCCCCATTTATCAACCTCTTACAAGAAATGCAGCTATTTTTTACCCAAGCAGATGTCTCAGCAACTGCGGTCATGAGCGATACTGCTCCGGGTTTTGATCGGGAAGTGACGATGCGGGACATCTTACTTAATTACCCTTATGCTAACCAACTCTGTCTAGTCCGGCTGACTGGTCGTCAACTGCGGGAAATCATTGAATATAGCCTGGCTTTTTTAGAAAAAAATGACCAGGGCGAAGTCACTTTTGCCCCTCAGTGGCGCAACTTGCTTTTTAACTTCGATGTGTTTTATCCGGTGAACTACCAGGCTGATATTAGTCGACCACCTGGTCACCGCCTTACTCAGTTAGACTTAGAGGGGAAGCCGCTCGCAGATGAAAAAAACTATCATTTGGCGGTTAATAGCTACCGTGCCCATGGCGGTGGCTTTTATCCTGGATATAGTGCGGACAAGATTGAAAAAACGGTGGACAAGGATTATGTTCAGATGTTTCAGGAGTTTTTGACGCAGACCAAGGTGGAGGTTGATAGACGTCAGAATTATCGGTTTAACTAAAAAACCATTAGCCAGAAGGCTAATGGTTTTTAATTTGACGTACTTTAAGCTATTTGAGTTTAGAATACTTACTGTTGTCCTTAACAGAACGCGCAGTGATGGTTGGAACAATTGCTGCAAACAATACCCCAAAGATCACACCGACAATGGCGGCTTCGCCTAGGTTAAAAACATGCTGGGTTAATGGTGCAGCGATAAAGCCCACGATTAACATGTAAACAACACTCCAAAAGACAGTCACAATATAACGACTCATAGCACTTCCTTCTTTCATAGATGAATTTTAGCAAAGTTTATGCACGTTTTCAAACTAAAAGAGTTGTTTTTGTTATACTAAATTTAGTGGAAAGGTGGCCTAAAAATGAAAATTGCTGCGCTACAAAATATTAGTTCGTTTACCTTACTAGAAAGTCCAATTAGAATTAAAGACTTGTTATTGACTGCCAAAAAGCAGGGTTATGAAGCTGTGGGGCTGACTGATGTAAATGTCACCTATGGCTTAGTTAACTTTTATGAATTGGCCCAAGAGGTTGGTATAAAGCCACTCTTAGGGATGCAGGTTCGGTTAAATGGACTGATTGACAGTGCGCATCGATATGATCTGATTATGCTGGCCAAAACGGATGAGGGTTATCGTAATCTGCTCCGCTTATCTAGTCGCATTAACTTGTTGACCGAAAATGGCACCAATCAGAAGTTACTGACCATTGAGCAGTTAAGCAAGTACCTAGAATATTTGACAGTAATCACGCCGGCAAACACACACAGTGAATTAGTCAGTTTGCAGGAGCAAAATGGCAGTCAAGGAAATGACTTCGTCCGCCAGCTGGTTAAGTTAATTCCGCAGTCATCTGCACTCTATCTTGGTGTCTACGGGTCCAGTCAGCCAGCCAGTTACCTTACTTATGTTCAGGAATTGGCCAAACAGTTTAACCTCCCGCTAGTAAGTGTGGAAGATACCTGCTATTTAAAGCCACAGGAGCAATTTTTGCAGAAGACGCTGCGCGCTGTTAAAAGTGGTACAGTCATGGAAAATGTTGCTGAATTAGCCAAGCAGAAGGGGTCGCACTATTTGCCTGGGGCGCTAGAAGTGAGCAGTCGATACCATGATTTAGGCTTAGCTGAAGCAGTTGAAAATACCTGGAAAATTGCCCAGGAATGTAATGCGCAGGTCAATTTTCAAAACCCGGTTTTACCTAAGTACAAGCAAACTAAATATGCAACTTCTAAGGAGTATCTCACTTTTTTGGCCCAGCGCGGTCTAGCAGAACGGTTCAGTCCGGGCAATGTTCCAGCGCAGTACCAGCAGCGGCTCGACTACGAGTTAGACGTTATTGATCAAATGGGCTTTAATGATTACTTCTTAATTGTTTGGGATGTCATTAATTATTGCCACCGTGTTCAGATTGCAACTGGACCAGGAAGGGGATCAGCATGTGGATCATTGGTTTCTTATGCTTTGCAGATTACAGAGGTTGATCCACTGGAATATAACCTTTTGTTTGAACGGTTTTTGAATCCAGCGAGACACGAAATGCCTGATATTGATCTGGATATACCTGACAACCAACGTGATGAAGTGATTAAGTATATGTTTACCAAGTATGGCTTGGACCATGCAGCCCAAATTCTCACTTTTGGAACGCTTGCCGCCAAGCAGGTTTTGCGTGACACCGGGCGGGTTTTTGGTTTGACCGAGGTGGAGCTGAGTAAGTGGTCCAAGAGTGTGCCTTTTGCCAAAGGCAAAATTACGCTTGACGAAGCTTATGAGCGTTCCCGCACCATGAAGCTGTTGGTTGGTTCAGATGACAAGAGTGAGTTGCTGTTTCAGACCGCCAAGAGCTTAGAGGGCCTGCCGCGACATTACTCGATTCATGCGGCAGGTCTGGTGCTTAGTGACAACTCGATTGCTGCTATTTCGGGTCTCCAAACAGGACAATTGGGCATTCCTGTCACCCAGCAAACTAAAAAATATGTTGAAGCGTTGGGGCTACTTAAGATTGACTTCTTGGGTCTGCGTAACTTGACCATCTTGGGCGACACGGAAGAATTGATCCGCAGTCAGGATAAAAAAATTGCGGTTAATCAAATTCCGCTTAATGATCCTGAAACGATGAAATTGTTTCAAAAAGGTGAGACTGATTTAGTCTTTCAGTTTGAATCAGGTGGAATCAGGGGGGTTTTGCGTGATTTGCAACCAGATGATTTTGAAGACCTGGTTGCGGTCAATGCTTTATATCGTCCTGGTCCGATGCAAAATATTCAATCGTTCATTGCCCGCAAACATGGCAAAGAAAAAGTCACATATCCCGATCCGAGCCTAAAAGAGATTTTGGCGCCAACCTATGGAATATTGGTATATCAGGAGCAGGTCATGAAGACCGCCCAAATTTTAGCTGGATTTTCTCTTGGGGAAGCCGATATTTTACGGCGGGCCATGTCGAAGAAAGACCAGCAGGTCATTGCTCAAGAGCGGGCTAAGTTCATTTCTGGGGCAGTTGAAAAGGGTCGGCCACGTGAAGTAGCCGAGCGGGTTTATAACTATATTGAACAGTTTGCCAATTATGGGTTTAACCGGTCTCATGCTGTGGCCTATACCAAAATCGCCTTTTGGTTAGCTTATTTACAGGTACATTATCCAGCTGAATTTTATGCGGCAATGCTAAATTCCAATACTGGTAACCGCCTTAAGATTAATGATTATATCATGCGGGCCCAGGGAACGGGGGTCAAGATTTTACCACCAGACATTAACCGTAGTAGTCTCGACTATCAGGTGGGTAATGGACATATTCTGGTTAGCTTGCGAGCAATTAAGGGGGTAAGGCTCGACTTTCTAGATCAGATTGTCAAGGTGCGTAAGCAAAAGGCCTTTAGTTCCTTTAGTGACTTTTTGCGGCGGGTTGATCCCAAGTTCATTCAACCCAAGGTGATCCAAGCGATGATTAAGGCGGGCTGTTTTGACCGAATTGCCAATAACCGCAACGAGTTGCTGGAAAATAGTCAGGAAATTATTGAGAATGTTGAACTAACTGGACAAAATCTTACCCTTTCAAAAAGTCTGGGCGGTGTGCCGATCAAGCCGGCAAAGCAGCCTAGCAAGCAAGCGAAAGCAACAATGGAAGAGGAGGCGCTAGGTTTTTCAACAATGACCTCCCCGCTGGTAGCGGTCCAAAAGTATGCCGAGCAGTTTAATGCTCGGCCGCTTAAGCAGTTTGAAGTTACCGATAGCGGTGTGGCAGTTGGTAAGCTCATGACCCTTAAACTAGTCAAAACCAAAAAGGGTGCAACTATGGCTTTTGGCAGCTTTGTGGACGCGACTGGCAGGGAAGACATCACGATTTTTCCTAATGTTTACGAAAAAAATCAAGAAAATTTACAGGCGGGCAACATCTATTTACTAGGAATTAAGGTGCAAAGTGATCGTTTTAATTCCAGTAAGAAACAATTTATTTTGACCAATTTAAAGCTGGTTAAGTTTAAGGATTAGGCAGTTTTTGCGCAACGGTGAACAAATCACAGCTGTTAGCGCTAACATCGAAAAAGACCGGTAAATCGGCAAAATATCTGGTTTTTCAAGAGATTTTTTGCAGAAAAAATGGTAGAATTTAAGGGATGTGAGAAATTACACAATAAATCTTGATGAGGTGAATCATGAAACGAATTGGTATTTTAACGAGCGGCGGTGATGCCCCGGGTATGAATGCAGCCGTTCGGGCGGTCACTAAGACCGCTATTCATAACGGACTCGGCGTCGTTGGTATTCGTTATGGTTATGCGGGCTTAGTTGCAGGCGACTTTGTCACCTTAACTGCAGAGAACGTTGACCATCTGATAAGTTCGGGCGGTACTTTTCTTTACAGTGCGCGTTACCCTGAATTTGCACAAAAAGAGGTGCAAGAAAAAGGGGTTGAGCAGTTAAAAAAGCATGACATTGATACCGTAATTGTGATTGGTGGCGATGGTTCCTACCACGGTGCCTTGGCTTTAACCCGTTTGGGTATCAACTCAATTGGCTTGCCAGGTACCATTGATAACGACATTCCTTGCACAGATTATACAATTGGCCTTGATACTGCATGTACTACTGCGATGCAGGCAATTGACAAGATTCGGGATACGGCAAGTAGCCACCACCGGGTCTTCATCGTTAACGTCATGGGACGCAACTGCGGCGATATTGCTATGCGGGTTGGTCTTGCCAGCGGTGCAGATGCTATTGTGGTGCCGGAACGGTCTTACGATGTTAAAGAAATTGCCAAGACGCTGCAAAGCGGCTTTGCAGATGGTAAAGACCATGGTATTATCGTATTGGCAGAGGGTGTCATGGACGCTGCTGATTTCAAGACAGAACTGCTACAGTACGGTGACTTTGATGCGCGCGCAAGTGTTATCGGCCATATGCAACGCGGCGGTTCGCCAACTGTGACTGACCGGATTAATGCCACCAAAATGGGCAATTATGCGGTTAAGCTACTCCTTGCTGGCAAGGGTGGTCTAGCTGTCGGTATGAAAGGTGGTCAGCTTGAAACCCATGATATCCTTGACTTGTTTGAGGAAACTCATGATAGCGAAGAAGCGTTAATCGATATAAATGAGGAAATGACTAAGTAATAGTCGAATTTGAGGAGATTTTTACATAATGAAAAAAACTAAAATTGTTAGTACGTTAGGGCCAGCTTCAAATGATGTTAAAACCATTACTGCTTTAGCTAAGGCTGGTGCGAACGTTTTCCGCTTTAACTTTTCACATGGTGACCATGCAGAACACTTGTCAAGAATGAAGATGGTTCGTCAAGTTGAACAGGAAACTGGTTTAGTGCTGGGTATCTGCTTGGACACCAAGGGCGCAGAAATTAGAACCACTGACCAAGAAGGCGGCAAGTTTACTATCAATACTGGTGATGAAATTCGTGTTTCAATGGACGATACTAAGCCGGGTAACAAAGAGATGATCCATGTTACTTACGCTGGTCTGTTTGATGATACTCATGTTGGCGGCCACGTTTTAATTGATGATGGCTTAGTTGATTTACTGATTAAGTCAAAAGATGAAGCAAAGCGCGAGTTGGTTTGTGAAGCTCAAAACACTGGTGTTGTTGGTTCCAAGAAGGGGATTAACGCTCCGGGAGTTGAAATTCGCTTACCTGGAATTACCGACAAGGATGCTGCTGACATTAAATTTGGTCTTGAGCAAGGAATTAACTTCATCGCTGCTTCATTTGCGCGTAAGGCCCAAGATATTCTCGACATCCGTAAGCTTTGTGAAGACGCTAATTGTGATTATGTAAAGATTTACCCTAAGATTGAATCCCAAGAAGGAATTGACAACGCCGACGAAATTTTGCAAGTTTCTGACGGTTTAATGGTTGCCCGCGGTGACATGGGCGTGGAGATTCCATTTATTGATGTTCCGTTTGTTCAGAAGGACTTAATCAAGAAGGCCAATGCACTTGGCAAGCCAGTTATCACTGCAACTCAGATGCTGGACTCCATGCAGGAAAACCCACGTCCAACGCGTGCGGAAGTTTCTGACGTGGCTAACGCCGTTCTGGATGGTACAGATGCCACCATGCTTTCTGGTGAGTCTGCCAATGGTCTTTACCCAGTTAAAGCTGTTAAAGCTATGGCAGAAATTGACCAAAGAACTGAGCAAGATTTGCTTAAACGCAACACGCTGGCCCTGCAACGCTTCGAAGAGTACAAAGGTTCAAACGTAACTGAAGCAATTGGTGAATCAGTTGTGCGGACTGCACAAGAATTAGGTGTGAAGACGATTATCACCGCTACTAATTCAGGCTATACCGCCAGAATGATTTCGAAGTACCGTCCTAATGCTGATATCTTAGCCTTGACCTTTGATGAAAAGATTCAACATTCACTTGGTATCACTTGGGGTGTTCAACCTCTGCTAACGGAAAAGCCAGCTTCAACTGACGATATGTTTGAAATGGCTGCCAAAGTTGCCAAGGAACAAGGCTATGTGAAAGATGGCGACTTGGTTATTATTGTTGCTGGTGTACCAGTAGGTGACTCAGGTACAACTAACCTGATGAAGCTGCAAATTATTGGTAGCAAGTTAGCTCAAGGCTTGGGCGTTGGTAACGGCTCGGTTGTCGGTAAGACAGTTGTAGTTAACAGCGCTGAAGAAGCAATTAGTAAGGCTAAGGAAGGCGATGTGTTAGTTGCTAAGACGACTGATCCTGATTACATGCCAGCTATCAAGAAGGCTTCTGGTTTAGTTGTTGAAGCATCAGGTTTGACCTCCCATGCCGCTGTTGTTGGCCTATCTTTAGGTATTCCAGTTGTAGTCGGCGTAACCGATGCTACTGAAAAGATTGCTGGTGGGTCGACAGTCACAGTTGATGCCCGTCGCGGTGCTATTTATCAAGGTGAGGTTACCAACCTCTAATCATTACTGGAACCCCAAAATTAAAACATTTTAATAAATTATAGCTGAGGACTAACTCCCGATATTCAAGCGAGGGTTAGTCCTTTAGTTTGGTCTTGATTCTTTTGGTACTGTAGTAAGTAATATATCTTCTGATTGCTTCTTTCTAGTGCGGTTAAATTCTTGAAACTTTATTCAAAGCTGTAGAACATTTCCCTTTTTAAGATGCCAAAGAAACCTTCCATCAGTCTGTCATTTAAGGAATTGCCCTTGCGTGAGATGAACTGGTCGGTGCCGTAGTCTTTAAGCCAGACTTGGAATTTAGAGTCTGTACTGCCAACCCTGTTCCGTGTGAAAGACCCAATCTGATAGTTTTGCCAAAAATTAAAGATACTAATTTTGTCTTGCTTAGCTAATTTAGTCATTATAAAAACCCCGAAGTTGTCTTAACTCCGGGGTTCACATCAGTCTCTGCGCGTCTTCTTCATTAAAAGCCTTTGCTACGAGTTAGTTCAAATAACGTTGTTAAATTGTATTGATGATCTAGGTCAATTAATAAATACTTTATAGCTTTGGCGGGCTAGCCAATCGCGATAGTTGTAAGTCAATGTTGTCTTACCAACGCCACCTCTAATCGCCTTTCTTTATCTTATATCTATTAATACGCCAATATAATTAAATAAACAAGTAAATTATTTAATTATTTATTTTAAAAGAGTAGCAGTAAATCAGCTTAGTACAGCGTTATTGTTCTTGCATAAAATTAAAATAATAATAAATAAAACGATTTACTTTTAAAAGAAAACATTTTATAATTTAATCAAAATTATAAAATGTTTTTCAAGGAGGCAGTATCGTGAATTTATCAAATTATAAAAAGGAGTGTTTTTACTTTTAGGAATCCTAATATTATCATCCATTCTTCAACCCGCATTAGTTTTTGCAAGAGCAGAGGATATGTCAAATAGTGTTTCAATTGCTGAACAAGCAAAAAAGGCTTTTATTGAGAGTAAGGAATATAAAAAATTTAAAAAATTTAAAAAGTACTAAACCATTTTATGATGAAAATGGTCAACAAAATGCTGAAGCATTAGTCTTCTCTGAAAAACATCTATTATGAATGATTTTAAGAAAAATAATTCAGTTAATAAAATTTGGAAACCAATTAGCAGAAGGAAATTTGACCAATTAAAAGTTAAAGAGAAAAGTTTTATAGTTTAGGTTGGAAGACCTACGTGTCCAGACTGTAAGTCATTTGAACATAATTTACAGAAACATGATTTGTCTTCGTTTAAAAATAATATTTATTATCTAAATATAGAAAAATATCCTTTCTCAAAGAGTGGATGGAAACTTTTTCAAAGAGATAATAATATTAAAGGCGTCCCAGCCTTTATATCATATAAACGTGGTAAATACTTTTCTTCGTCTTCTTGGACGACCAGCAAGGGTTATAGTCCTGAAACTGCAATTTATTGGTTAAAAAAGCAGGAAAGCAACAAATGAAAAACAAAGTAATACGGGCTATTTTGATTTTTGTAGGTCCAATATATATGTTTTTTGATAGGAACGATTTAAATTTAGATTTACATAGTAGCAATTATTGCCTTTTTTCTATCAATAATATCAACTGCATGGTTTGTTATAAAGGAAGATACTGTGATTAAGCAAATAGCTACTGATTTGTTGTATTGCTTAATTTTACAAGGTCCGGCTATTGGTTTTGAAACCACGTATTTGCTGAATGTGGATAAACACCCAAAATATCCATTATTAATACTCTTTATTATTTTATTAAATCTGTTTTTTGTAATTCTATTTGATTGTTTAATACGACATGCTGATTTTCGGAATATGAGAAATAAGTAGAATTATTTTTTATAATATATTGTGTTTCGGGGGAAAACAACACTTTTGATTAATAAATCATAGAAGGCAAATCTCAACTTTAGAGGTTTGCCTTCTATTAGTTTGTAATCATCTATGGACCGCTTTATCAACACGAATGTAATTTAGCATTTTTTGCAATTCAGGTCGTTTGGTGGTTGCAGTCTGTTATGTACCAATGTAATCAATTGACCTGTATCAATTTATTCGGGTAAAATGTTATACTTGATGATGAAACGATTTGTAATAGGAGAATGGAATATGCTGGGCCAGATTTTAACGGGGAAAATAATTGATCAAAATCAGGATGCCTTTTATGTTCAAGTAGATGGCATTACTTATGAGTTAAAGCGTAAGGAGATTACGCAGGAAGAAGAATTGCACTTGGGTGACCAAGTAGAGGGCTTCTTGTATGATGACAAGCAGCATAACCGTGAGATGACCCAGTTTTTGCCTTTTGCGCAGGCGGATCAGTATGGCTGGAGTAAGGTGACCGAAGTCAAGTCTGACCTCGGAGTCTTTGTTGATATTGGTTTGCCTGATAAGGATGTTGTTGTCTCGGTTGATGACCTGCCCTTCGATAAGAGTCACTGGCCACGCAAGGACGACCAACTCTTGGTTCACCTTGAAACTGACCAAAAGGACCGGATATGGGCAAAATTAGCTGATGAAAATATTTTTGAGCAATTGTCAGCCCACTTCCCAAATGATCTAAAAAATCAGGATGTGTTTGCCACTGTCTATTCCAGCCGTGAGGTGGGGGCTTTTGTCATTACTGGTGACTACTATCTAGGTTTTGTTCATAGTTCGCAAATGGTTGCTCCACTACGGGTCGGCGAGCAATTCAAGGGTCGCGTAATTGGCGTCAGTCAGTATGGCCGGTTGAATCTGAGCAGCCTGCCCCGAGCTTTTGAAGAAATTGACGATGATGCGCAGATGATTTTGATGAGTTTGCGGCGGAAAAGCAACAAGTCGCTACCTTTTTATGACAAGTCTGATGCAGCGGAAATCAAATCTTACTTTGGCATTTCTAAATCGGCCTTTAAGCGCGCTTTGGGACACTTACTCAAAGCAAGGTATATTACCGAGGATAAGGAAGGTGGGACTATCTCATTAGTTAATGATCCTGAAGCTGGTAAAAATGAATGATTTGGTCGAAACCGTTGAAGATTATTTGCGTTATAGTCAACTTGAGCGTGGCTTGAGCAATAATACGATCGCGGCTTATCGGCAAGACTTAAATACGTTTTTGGCTTTTTTGAAAAGAGAGCGGTTGACGACTTGGCCAACTAAAGCGGTTGATATCGATGCTTTTCTGGCCGGCCTGAGTGATCAAAATAAGGCTACTAGTTCAATTAGTCGCATGATTTCAAGCTTGCGGAAGTTTTACCAGTGGCTGGTTAGGCAGAACATGCAGAAGCTAAATCCCATGCTCGAAATTGATTCACCCAAGAAGGATCATCGCTTACCGGTGGCTTTGAGCGAGGAAGAAGTAACTAGGCTGCTAGATCAACCGGAGATTTCGCAGAAGCTGGGGCTACGTGATCGAGCGCTGCTTGAAACCCTTTATGCAACTGGTATTCGGGTGAGCGAACTAATTAACCTTGAGTTTAACGATCTGCATGAGGACTTACGCCTAGTCAAGGTTTTCGGTAAAGGTTCAAAGGAGCGCTTAATCCCGATTAGTGATGTGGCGCTTTCTTGGATTAAACAGTACCAAGTTCTAGTTCGTGACCCTTTACTACTGAAAGTGGGTCAAAACAATGATCATATTTTTCTTAATAACCGGGGTGGGTCCTTAACTAGGCAAGCGGTCTGGCAGATTATCAAACGTTATTGCGTCCAGGCTGGCATTAACAAAAACGTGACGCCCCATACTTTGCGCCATACCTTTGCAACCCACTTGCTTGAAAATGGGGCAGATCTGCGGGTGGTTCAAGAAATTTTGGGACACTCCGATATTAGTACTACGCAAATTTATACTAACTTGTCGCAAAAGCATATTTTAGAAGTATATGCTAAGACACATCCGCGAACTTAGGTGATGAAATGCTGATTGAATGTAAAAATGATCAGGAGAAAGTAGCGATGGGTTTGCTATCTTACCTTCCTGATTTCAAAAACCTAGATAACTTAAAGGATGAAATTCAGCTTAATAAAAATAGCCCTGAATTTCGCCTTTATCTCTATCGGGCTGAAAATCCGAACTTTATTGGAGTAATCGGGACACAGAATGATGAACACTTTGTGGTTATTCGCTACCTATCACTTGCACCCGACTACCGGCAGCCCAAGTATGAGGCTAAAGCAGTGTGTGAATTGGCGGGCAGCAATCCCCAGAAAAAGGTTACCGCTGTGCCTGAATATGTTTACTTGACTAAATATTTACCTAAAACCAAGAATCATGACTAGTAACTTAACTTTAGAATTACCAAATTTCGAGGGTCCACTTGACCTGCTCTTGCACCTAATCAAGTCGCAAAAAATCGATATCTATGACATTCCCATTGCGCAGATCACCAGTCAGTATTTGGCCTACTTGCACGAGATGCAGCGGCTTAATTTGACCATCGCAGGTGAATATTTTGTTATGTCGTCAATGCTGCTTCGCATTAAGTCGCAGTCCCTCTTGCCTCAAAATGATTTTGTCGATGAGGATGAACCCGAGGTCGACCCCCGGGAAGAATTGGTGCAGCAACTGATTCAATATTCAGTTTTTAAAAAGGTGTCGACCTACTTAAAAAAGCGTAATGACGAGGTTCCAATCACTGCTGCTAAAGAGGAAAGTGTGCCACTAACCAAGCAGGTAAATCCGCTTCCACCTGGTCAAATTACTTCAGCTGAACTTGCTCGCACTCTGGTAGTGGTACTGCAAAGACTAAAAATTCGGCAACCTGATGCGGTATCAGTCGGGATTAGCGAGGCCTCAATTACCGAGATGATTGAGTTTTTGCATGAACAACTGGCCCGGCAGCAAAAAGTCAGCTTTTTTGCTTGTACTAGCCAGATAAAAAGCCTGTCCGATATAATAGGATTGTTTTTAGCATTGCTTGAACTTTGCAAAAAACAGGAGATTAGAGTTGAACAGTCACGTACTTTTGGTGATCTGGAATTAGAAAGAATTGATAGTGATGGTAAGTAAAATGGCGCAACTAGAGGCACTCTTGTACGTGGCAGGGGACTCTGGAATTGCCAGTGCGGATTTAGGTGAATTGCTGCAAGTTGAGCATGCAGCCTTGCGGGAATTAGCTAAGCAGTTGACGGCTAAATTAGCGCAAAATCAGGACTCCGGCTTGCAGCTACAGCACATTAACCACAGTTATAAGTTGACAACTCGTCCGGAAGTGGGTGAAGTGGTGGGTAGTTTTTTCCAAAAAGATATGACTAAGACTTTAAGTCAGTCAGCTTTGGAAATTCTGGCCATCATTGCCTATAAGCAGCCAATCACGCGTGTTGAAATTGATGCCATTCGCGGGGTCAATTCAGCCGGTGCACTGCAGACGCTGGTCTGGCGTGGTCTAGTTAAGGCCGAAGGCAAAAAGGATGCCCCTGGTCATCCTAATTTATATGTAACCAGTGACTACTTTTTACAGTATTTTGGTTATCAAAGTCTAGCAGATTTGCCGTTAATTGAGGATTTTGAAGAGGGTAATATCAGTGCTGAGGGTGAGCTTGACCTATTTGCTGCCAAGGGCCAGGCTGATAAAAATTTGGCAGGAGCGCAAAAGGGAGAACAGTAATGGTTTTACAAAGGTTGCAAAAAGTAATTGCTGAAGCTGGTGTGGCTTCGCGGCGGAAGGCAGAAAAGTTAATTGTAGAAGGGCGTGTCATGGTTGATGGCAAGCCTGTTACCGAGTTAGGAAGCAAGGTTGAAACTGTCAGCAACATTACCGTTGACGGCGAACCAATTGAGCGAGAAAGTCACCATACCTATATCTTTTACAAGCCGCGGGGGGTGGTATCAACTGCTAGTGATGACAAGGGCCGGAAAACGGTAGTTGACTACTTTGAGGATTTACCTTACCGCTTGTATCCAATTGGCCGCCTCGACTACGATACCTCAGGCCTCTTACTAATGACTAATGATGGTGAACTGGCGAACTTGTTAATGCATCCGCGCAATAAGGTGGCCAAGGTATATGTGGCGAAGATCAGTGGACAATTAACACCAGAAGAAATAAATCGCTTGACGCGTGGGATTGAGCTTGATCACCGCAAAACTGCACCTGCGAAGGTCAAAGTTTTGCGCACCGACCACAAGAAAAAAAGTCAGATCGTGCAGTTGACGATTCATGAAGGGCACTATCACCAGGTGAAAAAGATGTTTAAGGCAGTAAAGCACCCGGTTGAAAAATTAGCCCGTGAAAAGTATTCTTTTTTAACCCTTGATTCGCTTGTTTCTGGCAAGTACCGGGAACTATCTCATGCTGAGGTTGACAGATTAAAACATGTGGACTAGTATGGGTTTATAATTAAATATTTAAGTTTGTTGTCTTCATGGCAGGGTGCAAATCCCGACCGGTGGTGTAAGTCCACGACCCACGCAAGTGGTGGAATCTATTTTGAGATACCGATAGTTAGAGTCTAGATGAAAGAAGACAGGCTAAACTAAAATAAGCTTATTAAAGCTTACTTTGTAATAGGTCTGTTGCTGGAAGCAACAGACCTATTAACTTTAGGAGGTAAGTTTTGAAGAAAAAAAATGCCAGTAATTTGGCTAATATTATTGCTTATGCGTTGATTGGAACGATTTCTTTTATCCTGATGGAAATTGCTTTTCCGCTGCCCGTGGCTAGTTTTTTAAAGTTTGACTTTTCAGATGTATTAGTCACCATTGGGACATTTTTATTTGGGGCTGGACCTGGCATCTTTATTGCGCTCATTAGGATGCTGATTCACCTAATTTACAAGGGTTTTGCTTTGCCGAGTATTGTGGGTCAATTAGCTGCACTTCTGGCATCCTTATCCTTTGCGCTACCGTTTTATTATAGTACCAAGGGGATCGATGCTGACGAAAAGAGTGCAGTTAAACGTCACTTAAGACCAATTTTGGGTGTTTTACTAGGAATCATTGCCATGACAGCAGTTCTTGCAACTTTCAACGCTTTTATTTTGACACCAATCTATGCGGTGACAACGGTAGCCAATCTACCAGCGATCAACGGTTATGCTGGCTTACTCTCCTTTACCGAAAAGGTGTATTTGGGGCAACTCCTTCATATCCCTTCAATGAGTGCCTACATATTCGGTATCATTGTGCCATTCAACCTGCTCAAGGGGGCAATTAACGGGATAGTTGTTTACCTGCTCTTTGAGACTGTCTTACGCAATCTTAAGCCCTTTGTTCGTAAGTATTTCAAGTTAAAAAACTAAGCTTAAGAATCGGTCAGTAATTTGACCGATTTTTTTATCCAATTTAAAAGGTAAATATGCTAAAATTAAGCAAGTCGAGTGAAGGAGGTTTTTAGATGAAGCAGAAACGAACAGGTCCTTATAAACATTACCAGCGTCCCGTTGAGCCTAGAACAGTGATTCATCGAACGGTGTCGAGGACTTGGTTTATCCTGCTGACCCTGATTACAGTTGTCCTGGTCGCGTTAGTGTTTGTGGTACACCAGTTAGCTTCAAGCGGACGGGTAAACAATCAGGCAGGTGAATTTCGCTCTAGTCGCCAAAGTAGCCAGCCTAAGAAGACGCAGCGCACGAAGACCCACAGCCAACCCAAGCATAAAGTACAGCCTGAGCCTGAGTCAAAGGCTAAAAAGCCCAATAAGGCAAAAGTTAAACAGGCCACGTCTGAACCTAAGGAATATTTGGTTAAAAGTGGTGATTCTTTAACTAGTATTGCAAGTAGATTCAACGTCACTGTTGACGACTTAGCCCAACTCAACCAGCTTGGTCCAGATAGACAGATTAGAGCCGGGCAAACACTTAAAGTAAGATAATTGATAGAAAGGGGAGGGACTTTGACGTCCCTTTTTGATTGGAATGCAGGTAGCAATTGATGGTCCAGCCTCAGCTGGAAAAAGCACAGTCGCAAAATTAATTGCGCAAAAATTAGGTTTTACTTATATTGATACTGGCGCAATGTACCGGGCCTGTACGTTTCTGGCGCGTAGCCACGGACTCGATTATGGAGATGAAGCGGGAATTTTAGCCCTAGTAGAACAGACGGGGATCGAGCTTAGAAATATTGCCGGTCAACAGCATGTCTTGGTTGGTACAAGGGATATTTCTCATGAAATTCGTAAACCCGAAATTTCTGCCAAGGTCTCACAAGTTGCCGCCCTTAGTGGTGTGCGTCAAAAGATGGTAAGTTTGCAACGGCAGATGGCCGGAAAAGTAGATGTAGTAATGGATGGTCGGGATATTGGCACAACGGTATTACCGGATGCGCAAGTAAAAATTTTTTTGGTGGCTTCGGCTCGTTCGCGTGCCCAGAGACGGATGTTGGACTTAGAGGAGCAGGGCATTAAGACGACTAAAACTGTAGCTGAAATTGAAGCGGATATTGCCGCTCGTGATTATAAGGATTCGCACCGGGCAATTTCACCCCTAAAAAAGGCAGTAGATGCGGTCGAAATTGACACAACTTCCATGACAATTGCCGAAGTAGTTAACAAAATTTTGCGGCAAATCAAAAAAAGTCAAAAAAAACTACAAAAAAGGGGATAAAACAGTAGAAAAATATCTAACTTTCATTTAAAATTAGGTTATGATATTGGGAGGTAAATAATGTCAGAAAACAGTAATCAATTTTTAGATGCACTAAAGCAAATGCAAGGAGTTGAGGTCGGCGATATTGTAGATGTTGAAGTCCTGGACGTTGAAGAAGGTCAAATCGATGTTGGTGTAACCAATGCTGGTATCGAAGGTGTTATTCCACGTCGCGAATTCACGTCAGATCGCAACCTTGACCTTCGTAGTGCAGTTAAGCCAGAAGACAAGTTTAAGGCTTTAGTCTTAAGAAAAGCTGGTGGCGATAAGGAGAATGGTGAGTTCTTCTTCTCCGTTACCCGTCTGAAGGAAAGAGAAGCTTACGACGAATTACAAAAGGACTTTGAAGCAGGCAATACTATCGAAGGTACTGTTACTTCATCAGTACGTGGTGGTTTGTTAGTTGATGTTGGTACAAGAGGATTCTTGCCAGCTTCACTTATTTCCAACCGTTACGTCTCAGATCTTAAGCCATACATTGGTCAAACCATGAAACTTAAGATTACCGAGATTGATCCAAGTAAGAATCGGTTAATTCTTTCTCATAAGGACTTAATTGAAGAAGAGCGTGAAGAAGCCTTTGATAAAGTAGCATCACAATTAGTTGTTGGTGATGTTGTCGAAGGTACAGTTTCTCGTTTAACTAACTTCGGTGCATTTGTTGATGTTGGTGGTGTGGACGGTTTGGTTCACATTTCCGAAATTTCATACAAGCATGTTGACAAGCCTAGCGATGTCTTAAAGACTGGTCAAGACGTTAAAGTTAAGGTAATCGGTATTGATGATGATAGACATCGCATCTCCCTTTCAATTAAGCAGACTGAACCTTCTCCATTCGAACAAGCAACAGCAGAATTGCACGAAGGCGACATCTTTGAAGGTGAAGTTAAGTCATTGACTAACTTTGGGGCCTTCGTTGAAGTTGCTGATGGTATTCAAGGCTTAGTCCACGTTTCAGAAATATCATACAAGCACGTAGATAAGCCTAGCGATGTTTTAGAAGTAGGTCAGACAGTTAAAGTCAAGGTTTTGAACATCGATCCAAATGAGCGTAGAATCTCCCTTTCAATGAAGGCTGCTGATTCTAAGGGTTCAGACCACGAAGGATCTCATTCAAACGGTTCATATAATCACAATGCAGCTAACAACAAGTATATGAATAATGATGATGGTGGCTTTGCATTGGGCGACATTATCGGTGACCAATTAAAAGATCGTCAATAGTTGTAATAAAAGAGCTGACTTGGTCAAGTCGGCTTTTTTTATTTTAAGGAGGCTGAAAATATGGTTTTACCCGTAGTTGCTATTGTAGGACAACCCAATGTAGGTAAATCAACGCTTTTCAACCGGATTATCAATGAGCGCCTGGCCATTGTTGAAGACAAACCGGGTGTTACTCGCGACCGTAATTATGCGCAGGCGGAGTGGTTGGGGCACAAGTTTGATCTAATTGATACAGGTGGGATTACCTGGGAAAATGGTCATATCGAGGAGGAAATCCGTGCTCAAGCAGAAATTGCAATCGAGGAAGCGGATGTAATCGTCATTTTAACAAGTGTAGCCAACCATTTAACTGATCTCGATGAACGGATTGCGCAGTTGCTCTATCGAACTAAAAAGCCGGTCATTTTGGCGGTCAATAAGGCCGACAACCCCGAGCAACGAGCAGAAATCTATGATTTCTATAGTTTAGGCTTAGGAGAACCAATTCCCATCTCCAGTGTTCATGGCACCGGCATTGGCGACTTACTTGACCGAATTGTCAGTGAATTACCAAGAGATTTAGCCAAACAAGACGAGGAACGAATTTCGTTCAGCGTCATTGGACGGCCCAATGTTGGCAAGTCATCAATCGTTAACCGACTGGTGGGTGAGCAGCGCGTAATTGTCAACAATGAAGAGGGCACGACCCGTGATGCCGTTGATACGCCCTTTGTTGATGACAGTGGGACTAAGTTTCAGATTGTTGATACGGCTGGTATCAGACGGCGGGGCAAAGTTTATGAAAAGACCGAAAAGTATGCTGTAATGCGGGCTATACGAGCCATTGAACGCTCAGATGTGGTTTGCTTGGTGCTTGATGCAAGTACCGGTATCCGGGAACAAGACAAGCACGTAGCCGGCTATGCCCATGAAGCGGGGCGCGGAATTATTATTGTAGTTAATAAGTGGGATCTGCCCCAGAAAACCAGTAGCAGTGGTAAAGAATTTGAGCAGACCATTCGTGAGGAATTGCAGTATCTAGATTATGCGCCAATTGTCTTTGTTTCAGCTAAGACCGGGCAGAGAATCGCCCAACTACCTGAATTGGTTAAGATGGTTCACCATAATCAGACTCAGCGAATTAAGTCGAGTGTGCTGAATGATTTGCTACTTGAAGCCAGTAAGCTGGTACCTACGCCGATGATCAAGGGTAAGCGGCTCCGGGTTTACTATATGACCCAAGTTTCAACTAAGCCACCTACTTTCGTAGTTTTTGTTAACGATGCTGAATTAATGCATTTTTCTTACCAACGTTTCCTGATTAATCAGTTGCGCGATAATTTTGATTTTACGGGAACCCCAATTAAGATCATTGCGCGCAAGAGAAAATAGTTTGTATCTTGCAAGTAGATAAAAAGCACATTTTTTGAAGAAAATGCTTGTTGTAGTAAGGGTTTTGTGCTATTTTGAAAACAAGGGAAATAATGGTTAGTCATGATCATTTATTCCTTGTTCCTCTTTTGAGGGATAAGTTACGAATCTCCACTTGGAGATTTAATCAGGGGAGGTGAATTCCAGATGGCAAATAAAGCAGAATTAGTTACTGAAGTTGCATCAAAAACTAACTTGACTAAAAAAGATGCGGCAACAGCTGTTGATGCAATTTTTAGTTCAATCCAAGAGAATCTTTCTAGTGGTAAAAAAGTTCAATTGATTGGTTTCGGTACTTTTGAAGTACGTCAACGTGCAGCCCGTAAAGGACGCAACCCGCAAACTGGTGATGAAATTGAAATCCCAGCTAGTGTTGTGCCAGCTTTTAGACCTGGTAAGGCGCTGAAAGAGGCTGTTAAATAGTTAACAGTTGAACTGAGAAGATGGTGGCATACTCGCCATCATCTTTTTTGTTTGGTATGATTTTTTTAAAAAAAGGCTTCACCTAAAGTTCAGGAAAGCAGCGGAGGTAAATTATGAGTTATTCAGAACAGTTGCTCGACTCAATCGAGCAACAGGATTTTTCGCAAGAAAATATTTTATTGCAGCAGGCATTGGACAATGACGAGCCAGAGATTTTGGCATCATTAGCGGAAAACCTTACTGGTCTTGGCTTTACCAATTTGGCCAAGGAGGTTTATCGCAGTCTAATTGCCCGGTTTCCTCAAGAAGACCTGTTTAAAATCTACCTGGCTGAAATTCTCTTAAATGACGGCAAGGAGGACGATGCCTTGTCCTTATTGTATGATATTCCTGAAGGCTCGGCGGCTTACCTTGACGCTCTCTTAGTGCAGGCGGACTATTATCAAACTAATGGCTTGCTTGAAACTGCCTATAGTAAGTTGCGGGAAGCGGTCAAAATTGCTCCGGATGAGGATGTAGTTAAGTTTGGGCTAGCTGAACTAGACTACCTTACTGGCCATTACGAGCGTGCCCTTGACCGCTACCAAGACTTATTGACGCGCCAAGAGATGTTTGGTGAGGTTAAGTTGAGTGACCGTCTTTTTCAGACGCTGGCCAAGCTGGGGCGTTATGAAGAAGCAAGTCAAATAATTGACCAAAATAGTGGCAACTTGCTAGATATTGACGTTAAGTATCAGGCTGCCCTAGTCATGTTAGCCGTTAAAAAGAGTGACCAGGCAATCAAGTACCTTAATGAGGTGATTGATCAGAGTCCCGATTACGCCAATGCTTATCGTCTGTTAGTGGCTGCTTATGAACAGCAAGGTGATCAAGCGCAAATACTGCGTTCGGCTCAGGCAGGACTTGCTTATAACGAGCTTGATCCCGTCTTATATGAAGAAGGCGCTCGTGCAGCAGTGCGGTTGGGGAATTTTGTTACCGCCGAAGACTTGCTTAAAAAAGGTTTAAAATTCATGCCAGATGATCATGAATTACGGCTACAATTGTCAAATTTATATGTGCGAGAAAAGAAAAACCAGGAGAATATTGCCCTATTTAGCAAACTGAGCGATGATGAGCTTGAACCGCCGGTGCATTGGAACTTGGCCTTATCATATCAAGCTTTAGGCCAACGTAAACAGGCTAAGAGCGAATTTTTACTGGCTTACCCGGAATTTCAGCAAAATGCTGATTTTCTAAAGCAAATAATTCGCTTCTTTATCAATGAGGCCAATTCTACTGATATTGTGCGGCAACTATTAGCGCAATATTTGAAATTAGCACCAACAGATACAGAAATGCAGGATCTAGCTAATAACCTCTAAAACAACAAGGTAAACAAAAAACCGCATAGCGGTTTTTTTATTTACGGATAAAAAAATGGTGGTGCTTTTGCTAATAAGTGAAACCTTCGCCCAAGACCTCATGCACAGCAATTACCGTGACGAAGGCTTGCGGATCTTCTGCGGTAATCAATTCTTTGACAAGAGGAACTTCTCGTGGAGCAACCACCAGGTAGATCATGGGGCGGTCAGTCTGGCGATATCCACCCTGAGCTTGGAGGTAGGTGAAGCCGCGGTCTAATTCCAGGTCAATCATCTTAGCGATTTGTTCATAACGATCTGAAATAATTAAAAGTCCTTTGGCTGAAGCAGCTCCTTCTTGGACCGCATCCATTACCCGAGAAAGAATAAAGGCGGCCACTAAGGTGTACATAATATGTTTGATGTCCAAATAACTGAGAGAGGACAGCAAGACTAATGTATCTAGAATTAGTAGAGCCTTGCCAGAAGGAAAGCCGTACTTCATTTGGATGATGCGGGCAATGATATCAGTTCCGCCTGAAGTGCCGTTATAACGAAAAACCAGGCCCAGTCCGATGCCAGAAAGGGTCCCAGCTAGACAGGCAGACAAGAAGAGGTCGTGTTCTAGATTTAATTGAGCTATAATAGGGAATGAGCGCCAGAACCATAAGAAAAATGACAGCCAGAGTGTACCCCAAATGGTGTAGGCTAAGAGTCGTTTACCCATAAAGCGGTAGCCTAGCACAATTAACGGGATATTTAACAATAGGGAAGACAGTCCCATATTGACCCCCCAGAAATGCTTTAGTAGCAGGGTGATTCCACTGATTCCACCATCAGTTAATTTGTTGGGAGCTGAAATTAGATCGAGGCTGAAGCCGTAAATAGCGCAGCCTAGCATAATCATCAAAAGCTCTAGCATGTTTCTCTTGGTGATTTTTTGCATAAGTGATTTTCTTTCTTTGGCAGGAGATAAACTTAAGTAAACGATAAAAATAAAAAATGAGTTGATAACTAATGATGAAAATAGATAAACTACCAGCGCTTTTTGTAACGGCAATTCCCGTTTTAAAGAAGTTAGAACAAGCCGGATTTGAGGCCTACTTTGTGGGTGGTTCAATCCGCGACTTGTTACTGCAGCGCGACATTCATGATATTGATATTGCTACAAGTGCCTATCCTGAAGAGGTCAAGCAACTCTTTAGCAAAACCATTGATACGGGCATCAAGCATGGGACAGTAACCGTGTTGTACGATCACGGTAGTTATGAGATTACCACCTTTAGAACGGAAACGGGCTACCAAGACTTTCGTCGTCCGGACCAGGTAACTTTTGTGCGTAACTTAAGTGAGGATCTCAAGCGGCGTGACTTTACCATTAATGCATTAGCGATGAATACGGAGGGCCTGATTGTCGATTTGTTTGATGGCCTTGGTGACCTTGAACGGCACTTAATTAAGGCGGTCGGCAACCCAATGCAGCGCTTTCATGAAGATGCACTTCGGATGATGCGGGCGGTTCGCTTGATGAGCCAGCTAAAGTTTACCCTTGAAGATAAAACGCAGGCAGCGATTAAGGATATGCACCAACTGCTACCGAAAATTTCGGTTGAACGGATTCGCGATGAATTTGTCAAAATGGGTCTGGGTGCCAATTCTAGGGCAGCCTTTCAAGTGTTTTTAGATACTCAACTAAGTGAAGGGGTCCCTAACTTTACTGGTAAGAGTGAGCTACTGTCCGTTTATCCCAGCTTAGAGTTTAATCCTGCTGAGGAGTCTAGTTTGTGGGCAGTAATTATTATTTTGCTCAAGCTGCAAAATAAGGAAATTGCACACTTCATGCATGATTGGAAAAATTCAAATGCCATGACCGCTAAAGTAGAAAAGATTGTTGCCTTATTTGATCTTATTTCGGAACGCTCGCCCTCAAATTATGACTTATTTGAGGCGGGTAAGGAAACACTGCTGAAAACCATTGATGTTGCCCACATTCTGGGGCAGCCAGTTAATGCAGAAGCGCTAGTTGACCGGTATCTGGCCTTGCCAATCAAGTCTTTAGCTGAATTAGCGGTAGACGGTCAATTTTTAATTGCGGCAGGCGTAGCTCCCGGACCGCAATTAGGTCAGTTGTTAACTACGTTGAAGCAAAAAATACTCGCGGGTGAGCTTGAAAACACGCAAGAAGCAATCAGTACTTATTTGGCGCAAGGTTAGACATAAAGGAGAATTGAAAAATACATTAAACCCGAGCCTAAAATAACGAAGAGGTGCCAAATAACGTGGATGTAAGGAATCCGTTTCATGGTATAAAAGAGTGCCCCGACCGTGTAGGCTACTCCGCCGCCTACCAGTAACCAAAAGCCGGTAGTGTTTAAGCGGGCGTATAAAGCCTTACCGACCAGCATTACTAACCAACCCATTCCCACGTAAAGGACAGTGTCTAGAATAACGTGTTTACCACGATTAAAGATATAGTAAAGAATACCAAAAAGTGCTAAGAGCCAGATTGAAGTTAGTAGTATCCAGCCCGATTTACCACCGAGTGTTACTAGGGAATAGGGCGTGTAAGTACCGGCAATCAACAGAAAAATTGAAGAGTGGTCGAAAATCTGAAAAACATTGCGTGCTTTAGTAAAAATCAGGCTATGAAAAAGCGTCGAAAACAGGTATAACAGTAGTAAACAGGTACCATAGATAGTAAAAGTAGTAATGCGTAAGGCACTGTGGGTTGATACGGCCTTGATAATCAGTAAAATCAGGCCAATGAGCGCTAAAAGGGAACCGATGCCGTGGACCACGGCGCTAAAAATATTGTCTAAAAGGTAGTAATTTTTTGGTCGTTTTTGGGGCTCAAGCCAAATTTTTTTCAAATTCATGGTGAAAGAATTCAATCCCTTTCTTTTTTTACTAGTTTTTTTGCTATAATAATTTATAATTGATTCAGTTCACATTCTATCATAAAATAGGTGAGCAGCAATTCAGAATTGAGGGCGAGTACTTTGTCAGAAATAAAAGTTTTGACCGATTCTTCAGCGCAGTTAACGCCAGAAGAAATAGAAAAATATCATATTACGGTGGTGCCACTATCGATTACGATTGATGGAGCAACTTATGTCGATGGCGTTGACATTACCAGAGCAGAATTTGTGCAGCAGATGAATGAAGCGGCGGAGTTGCCTAAGACCAGCCAGCCACCAATTGGTCGCTTTGTTGAAACCATCAATGAGTTAACTAAGGATGGTAGTGAGGTAATCGGTATTTTCTTAGCTAAGGCGCTGAGTGGTACGGTTGATGCGGCAAGGCAGGCAGCAACCATATCTGGTAAAGCTGAAATGGTCCATATTATCGATTCGGAGTTAACTGATCGGGCCGAGGGTTTTCAAGTTTTGGCGGCGGCTCGCGATGCAGCAGCTGACAAGTCAGTTGGCGAAATTTTGACTCACATTGAAAAAATCAAAAAGTCGCAACAACTCCACATGATGATTGTCAACCTCGAAAACGTCATCAAAGGTGGGCGTTTGGGGCAACTCTCAGGTAAAATCGCCAACTTGCTCAATATTCGGATTGAACTTCAAATGCCAGACGGTCAACTAAAGGTAGCTAAAAAGGGGCGGGGTAAAAAATTCACCCTTACCTTTGATGAGCGCGTTTTAGATGACATTAGAGCCAATTCAGACCAGATCAAGGAAGTTGGTATTTCTTATGTCTCGCTAGGTGAAGAGCCAGAGAATTTACGTGACCTAGCTAGTAAGATTAAAGCAATTAACCCCCAAATTGATGTACTAGTAAGAGAGACTAGTCCGATTATTGCGACACACGCTGGTATGGGGGCATACGCAATTTTATATTATAGGGAGTAAGTAAGTGGCCTATCGAGAAAGTTTTTACCGCTACCTAATGACGCAGCGAAATGCCAATTCAAGTGATGAGATCGCCCAGTTTGCCAATAACGCCCAAAACGATCAAACTTTTCCCAAGCAGGAACAGAGCTATGAAAAGTTATCGGATTACCTTGAATTAAATGCGGGTTACTTATCAAGTATGAGCATCTTTGACGAGGCCTATCAGAGCTACCGTGAAAAGATGTCCTATTAGGATTCGATTTTCAGTTGAATCATAGTTATAAAGAAGGCTAAAAAAATGGCTAGAATACAATGGTATCCAGGTCATATGAACAAGGCTCGGAACCAGCTGGAAGATAAGATGGGATTAATTGATGTCTTCGTCGAAGTTTTAGATGCACGCATCCCGGCGTCCTCCCGTAATCCAATGATTGAGGACTTAGTCGGGGACAAACCCCATCTAATTATCTTAAATAAGGCTGATCTGGCTGATCCCGTAATGACCAAAAGATGGCAAAAACAGTTGGCGGGCAAGGGCAAGTTAGTGATGGCAATGGATGCCCTGCATGCTAATAACATGCAAATTTTAGTTAGCATGGTCAAAAAGGCCGCAGCTGAAAAGGTTAAGAAATTAGAGGCCAAAGGTGCTTCTGACCCGGTGGTCCGGATTGCTTTAGCGGGGATACCGAATTGCGGTAAATCCACCATTATCAACCGCCTAGTCGGCCGCAACGTAGCTGCTGTGGGCAATAAACCGGGGGTAACTAAGGGGCAGACCTGGTTAAAGGCGCAAGCAAATATTCAAATTTTAGATACTCCTGGCATCTTGTGGCCTAAGTTTGAAGATCAAGCGGTGGGCTACAAACTGGCCGCCTTTGGTGCTATCAAGGACAGTGTTTTTAGCGGTGATGATGTGGCCCTCTTTTTACTGGAGAATTTGCGTAAGTACTATCTGGGCGATCTGGTCAAGTTTGCACGCGCGACTAAAGAGGAAATAGCAAAGATTAATAATCCGGACTTGTTACTGGCGTTGACCACAGAATACGGGATGCGGGATGACTATGACCGCTTTTCGCTTTATTTATTGCAACGCTTACGCAAGGGCAAGGTAGGAAGGATTACGTTGGATCGCATATGACAATTAATGAGATTAAGCAGTTATTGGCTGCTGGCAAGGTTAGCAAGGCAGAATTAGCCGACTTGGCAAACGATTCGCGCAGTGGGGTCCAGAAATTACTGGCCAGCTACCGCAAACGCCAGAGCAAACTGGCTGCGCAAAAGGCAGAATTCAGAGAGCGCTTTGCCTATGAGAAAGAATTTTGGGCTAAGGGACAAACAGTAGCTGGGGTCGATGAAGTCGGTCGTGGCCCACTTGCAGGTCCGGTGGTTACAGCTGCAGTCGTGCTTGATGACCACTTTGACCTAGTTGAAGTTAACGACTCCAAAAAGTTGACCGGCGCAAAGCGTTTGGAACTATATCCTCGCATCTTGGAAGAGGCCGTTAGTGTGGCTGTCGGCGTTAAGAGTGCCGAGGTGATCGATCGGATTAACATCTATGAGGCGGACTGTTTGGCCATGGTTGAGGCAGTGGCTGCCCTTGATCAACAACCTGATGCCTTGTTAGTAGATGCAATGACTGTTCCACTTGATTTGCCGCAAGTAAGTTTAATTAAGGGGGATGCCAAGTCTAACTCGATTGCAGCAGCCTCAATTATTGCCAAAGTCTTTCGGGACCAATTAATGGCAGACTATGCCAAGCTCTATCCCGAATATCATTTTGATAAGAATGTTGGGTATGGTACTAAGGACCACCTTGCAGCAATTCATGAGTACGGTCCGACCCCCATCCATCGCAAAACTTTTGCGCCGGTAAGTGACTTTTATCATGATTAATTAAAAAATTCCCCTCCTTTTTTACGTAAATGTAAACAGGAGGCTTTTTTGATGAAAATAATTGATTTTTTGTTACGGATAAAATTACAAAAGGGCATTGGTTATGCTAAAATGCTTCAAGTTGCAAGTTGTCTTGAGGGCGACCAGGTCGATGAACTGCTAATTCAGGAGATGGCAGTTTCCGCTTCCCTAAAGCAAGCTTGCCTGGCCGCATACTATGATGATCAGGCGGACAAGGTAATTAGTCACATTAAGCAGCAGTGCAAGGTGGTCAGTTTTTTTGACCCCGAATATCCAGAAAAATTGCGACAGATTTACCAGCCGCCACTAATCCTGTTTGCTCGGGGTGAGCTTGACCTACTGCAAAAAAAGACGATAACTATTGTTGGTGCTCGGCAGCCGACTGTTTATAGTCAACTGGTTTTGGACAGGTTGGTGCCCAACTTATTGCGGGCGGACTATGTCATCGCTAGTGGCCTGGCTAAGGGCGTTGATGGCATGGCTCACCAGGTAACCTTGCATAACGGGGGGAAGACGATTGCCGTTGTCGGTAATGGCCTTAATTGCTCATATCCAATGGTAAATTATCATGTTCAGGAGCAAATTGCGCAGCAAGGGCTACTGCTCAGCGAATACTTACCTGATACTCCGCCGCGTCCTTTCCGCTTTCCTGAGCGCAACCGGATCTTGGCGGGCCTGGCTGAGGGAGTAATCGTAACTGAGGCCAAAGAAAAGTCCGGGTCACTGATTACGGCCAACCTTGCACTACAGGAGAATCGGGATGTTTATGCGGTTCCGGGCCCAATCACGAGTGCCTTATCAGTTGGTCCCAATCAGCTGATCGAAGCCGGGGCCAGTCCGGTTACTAATTTTCAACTTCGACTTGAAAGATTTGACAATTAGCCCGTAAATATTTTATCCTCATTCTAGTGTTTTAAAAAAATAGAATTTAATGAGGAGGCTTTTGATGCCTACTAGGTCAAAGCCAAAAAAACGTAAAAAAACTTTAGTAATCGTGGAGTCACCGGCCAAGGCCAAGACTATTGAAAAATACCTGGGACGTAACTACCGGGTAATTGCGTCAAAGGGTCATATCCGTGACCTACCTAAGTCGCAGATGGGGATTGACTTTGACGATAACTATAAGCCAAAGTACATTTCAATTCGCGGTAAGGGTGAGACAATCAAGGAATTAAAGTCTGAAGCCAAAAAGGCCAAAGACGTCTATCTTGCATCTGACCCGGATCGGGAAGGTGAAGCAATTGCCTGGCATGTGGCTCATGCGTTGAATTTAGATGACACCGCCAAGAACCGGGTAACCTTTAATGAAGTTACCAAGGATGCTGTTAAAAATAGTTTTGCGCATCCGCGTGCTATTGATATGGATACCGTCAACGCCCAGCAGGCCCGACGGATACTGGATAGAATAGTTGGTTATTCGCTGTCACCTATTTTGTGGAATAAAGTCAAAAAAGGTTTGAGTGCGGGACGAGTTCAATCAGTTGCACTCAAGTTAGTGATTGACCGTGAAAAGGAAATTAAGCGCTTCAAGCCGCAGGAGTATTGGACGATTGATGCTCAATTCAAGCAAAAAGCCAAGACTTTTAAGGCGCAATTTTGGGGAAGTGACGGCAAAAAGCAGGAATTACCCAATAATGAAGCTGTCCAGGCTGTTTTAGCTAAAATTGATAAAAAGCAGCCCTTCGAGATCGCCAATGTAGTCAAGCGTGAGCGCCGCCGGCAACCGGCCGCACCGTTTACCACGTCGACGATGCAGCAGGAAGCTAACAAGCGGCTTAATTATCGGACTAGAAGGACAATGAGCATTGCTCAGCAGTTGTATGAGGGGATCAGTCTGGGCAAGCAGGGGACTGTGGGTCTGATTACTTATATGAGAACAGATTCGAAGAGAACCTCGCCAATTGCCCAAGCAGAGGCGGCCAAATTTTTAAATGAAAAGTATGGCAAAGAATACGCCGCCAAGGGGGCGAGACACTTCAAAAACCAAGGCGCTGCCCAAGATGCCCACGAAGCGATCAGGCCAACCAGTGTTTACCGGACGCCGGAATCGTTGAAGGCAGCTTTGACGCCAGAACAGTATCGCCTCTACAAGTTAATCTGGTCTCGTTTTGTAGCTAGTGAAATGACCCCAGCGGTTTACGATACAGTGAGAGCTGATATTGAACAGAACGGTGTGCTATTCAGAACGACTGGCTCAACGATGAAGTTCGCGGGATTTACTAAGGTATATGACAATCAACAGGAAAAAAACGTTGAATTACCTGAACTCAAGGCCGGTGATCAAGTTAAACTGGCGAAGTCTGACAACAAGCAGCACTTTACCTTGCCACCAGCGCGCTATACTGAGGCTAGCCTGGTTCATGCCCTAGAAGAAAATGGTGTAGGGCGCCCTTCAACCTATGCACCAACGATTGATACGATTCAGCGCCGCTATTACGTCAAGTTGGAAGGCAAGGCAATTGTTCCCACAGAATTAGGTGAAATTGTTGATGACCTAATTGAGCAGTTTTTCCCGGATATCGTTAATATTGACTTTACCGCCCAACTTGAAAGTGATTTGGACCGAGTTGAAGAAGGCAAAAAGAACTGGGTAAAAGTCATTGATGACTACTACCATCCCTTCAAAAAGGAATTAGACAAGGCTGATTCCGAAATCCAGAAGGTGCAGATTAAGGATGAGCCTGCAGGGTTTAACTGCGATATTTGCGGTGCGCCAATGGTAATCAAGATGGGGCGCTACGGTAAGTTCTATGCCTGTTCACGCTTTCCCGATTGTCGCAATACCAAGGCAATTGTCAAGAAGATCGGGGTTACTTGTCCAAAATGTGGCAAGGGCGATGTAGTTGAAAAGAAGTCCAAGCGCAATCGGAAGTTTTATGGTTGTTCAAGATATCCAGAATGTGACTTTGTTTCCTGGGATAAACCAGTCAATCGGACTTGTCCTAACGATGGTCATTACCTTGTTGAAAAGAAGAGCAAGCAGGGTCCAGTTATCCTTTGTCCTAACGGTGACTATAAGGAAGAACCGCGTGAAGAAGTAGTCGCAAAATAAAGTTAAAATTACCTAAATATCATCAAATCCAGAGTGATTTGATGATATTCTTTATATTAAGCAATTATTTTTAGTAAAGGAATTTATAATATGCCTAAAAGTGTAACTGTAATAGGTGGCGGTTTAGCCGGCAGTGAGGCGACCTGGCAACTGGCCAAGCGCGGTATTCCCGTTGACCTTTATGAAATGAGACCCCAAAAAATGACCCCTGCACACAAGACGGGTGAATTGGCAGAGCTAGTTTGTACCAATTCAATGCGGTCAAATCAGTTATCTAATGCGGTGGGCCTGTTAAAGGAAGAAATGCGGCAGCTCGATTCACTAGTCATGGCCGCGGCTGATCGGACACAGGTTCCAGCAGGTGGTGCTCTTGCGGTTGACCGGGATGACTTTAGCGCCTATATCACCCAAAAATTGCATAGCCTAACTAATGTGACTTTTCATGACGCTGAAGTTAAGACCCTACCTCAAGCGGGGATAGCGATTGTGGCTACCGGGCCACTAACTAGCGATGCTCTGGCAGAGCAGATACAACAATTTTCGGGAGCGCAAAGTCTACATTTTTTTGATGCCGCTGCTCCAATTGTGGCGGCTGATTCAATCGATCAGGAGATTGTTTATCGTAAGTCGCGGTATGACAAGGGCGAGGCGGCCTATCTTAATTGCCCAATGACCCAAGAAGAATATGAAAATTTTGCCCAGGAATTGGTTAAGGCGGAAACGGCCGCAGTCCATAGTTTTGAACAAGACAATGTTTTTGAGGGCTGCATGCCAATTGAGGTAATGGCTGCTCGAGGAGCTAAGACGATGCTTTTTGGACCACTTAAGCCAGTGGGACTAGAAGATCCGCGGACGGGTAAACTGCCTTATGCCGTTGTGCAGCTACGCCAGGACAATGCAGCTGCATCGATGTATAATTTAGTTGGCTTTCAGACCCACCTCAAATATGGTGAGCAAAAGCGGGTCTTTTCGCTTATTCCAGGACTGGCTGAGGCACGCTTCATCCGCTATGGCAAGATGCACCGCAATACCTATATGGCTTCACCTGCAGTTTTGACTAAGAGTTATGAGGCTCAAAAGCAAGCTGGCCTATTTTTTGCCGGACAGGTAACCGGAGTTGAAGGTTATGTTGAAAGTGCAGGCAGCGGACTAGTTGCTGGCATTAATGCAGCTAGAGCAGCATTAGGTCAAGCAGTAGTATCCTTTCCCAAGACTACGGCACTCGGGTCAATGGCCAATTATGTGACGACTGCCAGTGTCAAGCACTTTCAGCCAATGAATGCTAGCTTTGCCCTGATTCCGGGCTTAGAAGGGAAAAAAGTGCGCAACAAGCGGGAACGTCACGAAAAGATTAGCGAACGTAGTTTGGCCCAGCTTGCCGAGTTTAAGCAGGAAGTACTTACTTAAAATGGCTTTTGACAAAGATGAGTTGGTACAGCTTTTTATTTCATACTTGCAAAATGAGCGGCATTACAGTGCGCAAACCGTTAAGTCCTACCGCATTGACTTGCTTGAGGCGAGGTCGTTTTGGCAGGACAACGGTGGTTTTAGCGGTTGGGAAAAGGTTAGTAAGCGTGATGTTGAGGTTTTTTTACAAAATCTTGCCGACCGGAAGCTAGCACGTACCACGCAGGCCCGTAAAATGTCGAGTATGCGTGCTTTTTACCGCTTTTTGACCAGGAGGAAGATCATCAAGGTAGATCCAACCCAGGCAATTGTTCTGCGAACCAGTGACCATAAACTACCGCAGTTCTTTTACGCACCTGAATTAAAGCAGGTATTTGCTTCATTGACCGGTAGTCAGCCACTGACCATGCGTAACCTGGCAATGTTTGAATTGTTTTATACGACTGGCATGCGAGTGAGTGAGGTCAGTGGCTTGACCATAAGTCAGGTTGAACTCGATTTGAAAGTTATTCTGGTACACGGTAAGGGTAATAAGGACCGCTATGTAGCCTTCGATGAGGCAACTAAAACAGCATTAAGCAACTATTTAACAACTGCTCGCCCGCAGCTGCTGGGGGAACAAATGGACCACGGCTTTGTTTTTTTAAATAATCGAGGTCGTCAATTAACTGCACGTGGTATTGAATATGTCATGCAAAAGGTCTTCAATAGTGCAGGTATTAATGGGAAAGTGCATCCGCATGAGCTGCGTCATTCCTTTGCAACGGCAATGCTTAATAATGGTGCTGACTTGCGCAGTGTTCAGGAATTGCTGGGCCACCTCAACTTGTCGACTACCCAGCTCTATACTCACGTGACGATGCGCCACTTGCAAGAAAATTATGACAAGTTTTTTACCCGTAATGATAAGAAAGATAAGGCAAAATAATGACAACAATCTGTTCAGTAAAATTTAATGGAAAAACAGCGATCGCCGGTGATGGTCAGGTTACTTTAGGTGAAAAAGTAATTGCGAAAGCAACTGCCAAAAAAATCCGGCGAATTTATCATGACCGCGTCGTTATTGGCTTCGCTGGTGGCGTGGCTGATGCGGTTAGCTTGCAAGAAATGCTTGAAAGTAAGCTAGAAGAATTTGGTGGTGACTTGCGGCGAGCTGCAGTTGAAATGGCTCAATCTTGGCGTAAGGATGCCACTTTACAAAAGTTGGAAGCAATGTTAATTGCCTTTAATGACCATGATCTGCTGTTAATTTCGGGGAATGGTGAGGTACTTGAACCGGATGAAAATGTGGTGGCAATTGGCTCGGGAGGCAATTTTGCTCAGGCTGCAGCAATTGCCATGACGCGTCACGGGGTAGACTTATCAGCCAGTGAAATAGCCCGTGAAGCAGTTAAAATCGCAGCAGGAATTGATGTTTTCACTGACGATCAAATAAATGTTGATGAGCTATAGAGGTAGTGGATTTTTATGGAAACTAAAACACCAAAACAAATCGTTGAATTACTGAACAAATACATCATTGGTCAAGATGAGGCAAAAAAAGCGGTTGCTGTTGCGTTATACAACAGGTATCGACGGATGCAGCTGCCAACTAAAATGCAGGAGGATATCACGCCCAAGAACTTACTAATGGCTGGTCCCACTGGTGTTGGTAAGACAGAAATTGCCAGAAGACTGGCTTTGATCGTGCAAGCTCCCTTCGTAAAGGTTGAAGCAACTAAGTTTACCGAGGTGGGCTACGTTGGTCGTGATGTTGAATCAATGGTGCGCGACCTGGTCAACGAAGCTGTCCGAATGGAAGAAAAGAGTCAGTTTGACCGTATTCGGCCGCAGGCAACCAAAGAGGTAAATAAGACGCTAGTACGTCTGCTAGTTCCTGGCATCAAGCACGAGCAACATAAAAATCAGTTGCAAGAGATGCAAGATATGATGTCGATGTTAATGGGAGGCGGTGCCAGCGCAGAGGCTTCACCTGACACTGAGCAAGAAGAAGTTACAGATGCTGTCCGTAATGAGCGCTTAAGCGTTTCTGAACAATTAAATAAGGGTCTGTTAGAAGATCGCGAAGTTACAATTGAGGTCGAACAGGCTCCTAAAGTCAATCCAATGGGCGATATGATGGGGCAAATGGGGATTGACATGAGCAGCCTAATGAATAATTTGGCGCCTAAGAAACGGATTAAGCGCACCTTGCCAGTAAGAGATGCGCGTGAAGTACTGATTCAAGAAGAATCTCGTAAGATGGTGGATTATGACTCCATCTACCAAAAGGCCATTGAGCGCACCAGTAATAATGGTATTATTTTTATTGATGAAATTGACAAGATTGCGGCTGGTAATCAAAAGACTTCTGGTGAAGTTTCACGGGAAGGAGTTCAACGGGACATTTTGCCCATCGTAGAAGGTTCCACAGTTCAAACTAAGTATGGTCCCGTGTCGACCGAGCACATTCTCTTTATTGCCGCTGGTGCCTTTTCCGAGGCTAAACCAAGTGACCTAATTCCAGAGCTTCAGGGACGTTTTCCCATTCGAGTGGAACTCGCTCCCCTGACTAAGGATGACTTTGTTAAAATTTTGAAAGATCCGGCTGATTCATTGCTGGAGCAGTATGTGGCCTTACTGAAGTCCGATAGTATCAAGTTGATCTTTACCCAGGAAGCAATCGAGCGCATTGCGCAGATTGCTTATGACGTCAACCAGGGGACCGATAATATTGGTGCTAGGCGGCTGTCGACAATTCTGGAAAAATTGCTAGAAGATGTGCTCTATGAGGGGCCGGATATGGCAATGGGCGAAATAACAGTCACTGAAGCATACGTTAATGAAAAACTTAGTGATATAATAACTAATAAGGATTTGACTAAGTTTATTCTTTAATGAAGGCGGTGTGTAAGTATGGACTACACCATCAAAAATAGTATTTTGCAAGTAGTTATTTCGAGTAAGGGCGCGGAAATTCAAAGCGTCAAGAGCCAACATACGGATTATGAGTATATCTGGCAAGCTAATCCCAGTGTTTGGCAGCGGCATGCCCCGATTTTGTTTCCCTTTGTCGGCAGACTAAAAGATGATCAGTACACCTACCAGGGCAAGACCTATCACATGTCCCAGCATGGCTTTGCCCGGGACTTGGACTTTGCGGTTGAGCATCAGGATGGGGAGAGTATCACTTTTTTATTGACTGACTCAGAAGAAACTAAAAAAAGCTATCCCTTTGAGTTTGAGTTGCGGGTGAATTACAACTTGCTCAATAACCTGTTGGAGGAGAATTTCACGGTCACCAATAAGACTGACGGTGAGCTAATTTTTGCGATTGGTGGTCATCCCGGTTTTAACATCCCAACTTCTGAGGCAACGAGCAAAGAAGATTTTTATTTTTCGACTAAGCCGTCACTTGCGCGAGTTCAAATTCCGCTTAAAGGTGCTTTTTTGGACTGGCCCAACCGCTCGCTGGCTTCAACTAATAGTTTGATTACACTTAGCGACCATCTGTTCAAGCATGATGCGCTAATTTTTCAATTACGTGGACATGACAATCGGGTGTCGCTTAAGACCGATACAAGTAACTTTCACGTTAATGTCTGGCTAAGAGATGCACCTTTTGTGGGAGTCTGGTCCCAGTATCCGCAAACTGCTGATTTTGTCTGCATAGAGCCCTGGTGGGGAATTGCTGACCGCATTGATAGCAAGGGCAAGTTGGAAGAAAAGTATGGTATGAACCACTTAGCTCCGGGTAATACTTTTTCAGCCGGCTTCAGCATGGCTTTTCACGATCAGGATTAATCAACCAAAATAAAAGTTCCCAAGTCAGCTGACTTGGGAACTTATTTATTTGCTGGTGGGGCAACAAGAGCGACCGCTGCGCTTGAGCTAGCTTATAATAGGTCATGCCTTTTTTTGTACCAGTACCAGAGTCCAAAGGGGATGATATTTTCCTTGTGGTGGATCAGGCGGTTAATATTAGACCGGTGGCGCACAAAAAGAACAACCATGATACAACCCAGAATTAGTTCCAGGTAGACGTCATGGAAGAAAAAAGTGACGATAAAAATCAAGACCACGGAAATTAGACTAGCCAGACTGACGTATGAGGTAATAAAGACTAGGGGCAGGAAGATTAAGGCACAGACACCAAAAAACTTCAGGTTGTAGCCCAGGAAGAGTCCGGCACTAGTTGCTACTGCTTTACCGCCCTTAAATTTAAGAAAAATCGAACAGGTATGGCCTAAAATAGCCAAGCCGCCTGAAATTAGCAGCAGATATTGGGGTCCTGGTACATGCATGAGGCGCGGCAGGGTGGTGGCCAATGTGCCTTTGAGGACATCGATGACTAGCACTAGGCTACCTGCAAAAGGACCAAACACCCGGAAGGAATTAGTTGTGCCAATGTTGCCTGAACCATGGTTGCGAATGTCTTTGGCAAAAATTATTTTCCCAATTATCACACCGGTGGGGAAGGAACCGATTAAGTATGCTAGAATAAATACCAGTATTAATTTTAGATTTATCATTTATATCCTACTCTCTTGCTATCTAAAGCTATTTTATCAAAGATTGCAGGGAATGAGGATTAAAATAAATAAATGATGTAAAACTGGAGGAGTTTTTTTGACTAAGCCAAATACAAAAACAAGTTCTTATGATGACTCAGCGATCCAGATTCTTCATGGTCTAGAAGCCGTGCGTAAGCGTCCGGGAATGTACATCGGGTCGACTGACATTCACGGTTTAAACCAATTAGTGTATGAAATCGTTGATAACTCAGTCGATGAGGCAATGGCTGGATTTGGTCAAGAAATTGATGTGACGATTCACCCAGATAACAGTGTGACTGTGCGTGATTTTGGGCGGGGGATGCCGACAGGAATGCATAAGTCGGGAAAACCGACCATCGAGGTTATCTTAACGGTCTTGCATGCGGGGGGAAAGTTTACCGAGCAGAATTACCGGACTTCGGGTGGTCTGCACGGTGTTGGTTCCTCTGTCGTTAATGCTTTGTCCAGTTACATGGATGTTAAGGTTGTTCGAGACGGCGTGGCTTACGAGGAAGAATTCCAGGATGGCGGCCACCCGGTTGGTAGTTTGAAGCGTCTAGGTAAGACTAAGGAACCAACAGGTACAACAATCACTTTTAAACCCGATGAAAAGGTCTTTTCAACGACTAAATACAAGTACGAGACAATTCAAGAAAGAATCCGTGAATCAGCCTTTTTGCTGAATGGCGTGCGTTTTGTTCTGACTGATGAACGTGAACCGGAACATCATGATGACTTTAAGTATGATAATGGTATTCAGTCCTTTGTAGCTTACTTAAATGAGGGTAAGGATACGCTGAGTGACGTCTTTTACTTCACGGGCAAGCAGGACGAGATTGAGGTTGAATTCAGCGGGCAATATGGTGACGGCTATTCCGAAAGTCTCGTTTCCTTTGTTAACAATGTCCGCACCTCTGATGGTGGAACCCACGAAGCTGGTGCTAGGAGCGGCTTTACTAGGGCCTTTAACGATTATGCTAAGAAGCAGGGGCTACTCAGTAAAAAAGACAAGAATATCGACGGTTCGGACTACCGCGAAGGACTCAGTGCGGTTTTGTCGGTTAAAATTCCGGAAGAATTACTTGAGTTTGAGGGCCAGACCAAGGGCAAGTTAGGGACACCACAGGCCAGGTCAATTGTCGATGCAATTGTTTATGAGCAAATGTCCTACTACTTAATGGAAAAAGGCGAATTGGCCCAGGAATTAGTCAAGAAGGCCCAACGTGCCCGGGATGCTCGTGAAGCAGCCAAGAAGGCGCGCAACGAGACCCGCAATGGTAAGAAGCGGCGTAAGAAAGAGGTCTTGTCGGGTAAGTTAACGCCAGCCCAATCCCGTAACCCGAAGAAAAATGAACTATTCCTAGTCGAGGGTGATTCTGCCGGGGGCTCGGCCAAACAAGGACGGGACCGGAAGTTTCAAGCAATTTTACCTCTGCGCGGAAAGGTTTTGAACACGCAAAAAGCCAAACTGCAAGATATCTTTAAAAATGAAGAAATCAACACGATGATCTATACCATTGGTGGTGGTGTGGGAACAGAATTTAAGGTTGAAGATGCCAACTATGATAAGGTCATCATTATGACGGATGCCGACGATGATGGCTCCCACATTCAAATCTTGCTCTTAACCTTTTTTTACCGTTATATGCGGCCGATGATTGAAGAGGGAAAGATTTACATTGCCCTGCCGCCGCTTTATCGCCTGCAAAAGGGGCATGGTAAGCAGGTCCAGGTTAAGTATTCGTGGACAGATGAGGAATTATCCCTTGATGAAGAACAGATGGGCCGCGGCTACACTTTGCAGCGCTTCAAAGGATTGGGGGAGATGAATGCCGAACAGCTGTGGCAGACCACCATGAACCCTGAATCACGGATGCTAATCCGGGTGAAGATTGATGATGCTGCTCTAGCTGAGCGCCGTGTGACCACCCTGATGGGCGACAAGGTGGCCGTCAGGAGAAAGTGGATTGAAGAAAATGTTAAGTTCAGAATGGGCGAAGATGCTTCAATCCTAGAAGAAGAAAATGAGTAAAGAGGTTTTTGATTAATGGCTACAAAAGAACGAATCCGTGAAATGCCGCTCGAGCAGGTCATGGGCGAACGTTTTGGGCGGTATTCGAAGTACATCATCCAGGAACGGGCCTTACCAGATATTCGCGATGGTCTAAAGCCGGTGCAAAGAAGAATCCTGTTTGCGATGTACCGCGATAATAATACTTACGATAAGCCCTTTAAAAAGGCAGCCAAGGCCGTTGGTAATATCATGGGTAACTTTCACCCCCACGGTGACAGCTCAATTTATGGTGCCCTGGTTCACCTTTCCCAGAATTGGAAAATGCGCGAAACTCTAGTTGAGATGCACGGCAATAATGGGTCAATGGATGGGGATGGACCTGCGGCCATGCGGTACACTGAATCACGACTCAGCAAGATCTCTAATATGCTGCTAGCCGACATTGACAAAGACACCGTCAACATGGTGCTCAATTTCGATGATACTGAATATGAGCCGACGGTGCTGCCAGTCCGTTTTCCTAATTTACTGGTTAATGGGTCAACGGGAATTTCGGCTGGTTATGCCACCGAAATTCCGCCGCACAATCTCAGCGAAGTCATTGATGCAACGGTTTATTTATTAAAGAATCCAGCAGCTTCTTTGGCAGAGTTAATGAACTTTGTGAAGGGACCTGACTTTCCCACTGGCGCGATTGTCATGGGCAAAGAGGGCTTAGAGGAAGCCTATCGAACTGGTCGGGGCCGGATTCAGGTGCGGGCCAAGACGACAATTCAAGAGCTGCGCGGTCATCGCGAAGAAATTGTGATTACGGAGATTCCCTTTGCGGTTAACAAGGCGCTCCTAGTCAAAAAAATGGACGAAATTCGGTTGAACAAGGAAATTGATGGAATAGCCGAAGTGCGTGATGAGACCGACCGGCATGGACTTTCCATGGTGGTCGAATTGAAGAAGGGTGCGGATGCCCAAAATATTCTAAATTACCTATTTAAGAATACGGAACTGCAAGTTTCCTATAACTTCAACATGGTCGCAATTGATGACATGACACCGATGCAAGTTGGACTTAAGCACATCCTGTCCTCTTATCTGAAACACGAAAAAGACGTAATTACTAAGCGAACTAAATATGACCTGAATAAGGCCGAGAACCGTTTGGAAATTATCCAAGGTCTGGTTCATGCAATGGATATCCTGGACCAGGTTATTAAGGTTATCAGGGCCTCTAAAAATAAGGCAGCAGCAAAGGACAACTTGACGGCCAAGTTTGATTTTACGCCGCGGCAGGCAGAAGCAATTGTCTCGTTGCAATTATACCGGTTGACTAATACCGATGTGGATGCACTGGTAGCAGAACAAGCTGCTTTAAACGAAAAAATAGCCCAGTACCGTGAACTGCTGGCTGATCGCCAGGTTTTGGAAAAAGAAATTGTTAAGGAGTTACTGGCCGTCAAGCGCGAATTTGGCAACCCGCGCAGAACTGAGATCTCTGGTGCAACGGCCAAGATCCAAATCGATGAAAAAGCCTTAGTTGCAGATGAACAGGTACGGGTTTTGATTAGTCGCGAGGGCTACTTGAAGCGCTCGTCACTGCGTTCATGGCAATCTAGTGATGATGAAGATAATGGGTTACCGGATGGAGATGAGGTTATTTATGCCAAGACTTTATCGACCCTGACCAATCTCTACCTCTTTACCAATCGGGGCAATGTTATTTTCCGCCCAGTGAATGAGCTCGTTGAGGCCAAGTGGAAAGAGACTGGTCAACACTTATCCCAAGAAATCGGTTTAGACAGCTCAGAACAGATTATTCGCGTCTTCTCCTTTGATCATTTGGAAGAAGAGGTTAACTTCCTGTTGGCCAGCGATGACGGCTACATTAAGCAGTTAAAATTGGCCAATCTGCAACCAACCAGAACTTATCGATCACGCGCCATTACGGCAATGAAGATGAAGCAAAAAGACAGCCAGCTGGTCCGGGTTGATGTGGTTAAGCCTGACACAGTGGCGGAAATTATTTTATTTACTAAAAATGCTTATGCTGTTCGCTATTGTGTAAGTGAAATTCCCGAGTTGGGAGCCAAAGCTGCTGGGGTTAAGTCGGTCAACCTTAAAGCTGATGACTTGATTGTGTCTTATCTTTTAATTAACCCGGAGTACCTGGATCAGATGCGGGTGGGTATAGTAACCCAGCGCGGGGCCTTTAAGCAGTTTAAAGCTAAGTTAATCAACCGGGTCTCCCGAGCCAAACGAGGAGTCCTTGTGCTGCGCGAGCTTAAAGCAAAACCGCATCGAATTGCGGCATTGTCTGCCTATGGCCAAGACCACACTCTTATTATCACAACCAGCAGTAGACGGCACATAAAGCTCCAAAGTAATGAATTTCCGTTGGGTGACCGTTATTCGAATGGTTCATTTGTGGTTGATACCGTCAGTGATGGTCGCCCGGTCAGCTTAAAGCTGGGTCGCCCGTTGAGTTCCGAATAAGAGTTGGTTTATTTGAATATTATTATTTGTTTATGAAGTAATTTAATTGTATTCAAAGTGTATTTTGACATAGAGATGTTTTTGTTTAATAATAGGTATAACAGTGAACCCCATTTTTGCAAAACAAAAGGAATAATTATATGCCTAAAACAGACACAATACTCTCGACCAAGTCCTTGCAATATTTTTTGCAGCTAATTGATACGATGAATTATACTCAAGCTGCGCAAATTTTAGGAATTACTCAACCGGCCTTAACCCAACAAATTAAAAAATTAGAACGGGCAATTGGCACACCGCTCTTTGGACAGATGGGGAAGCAGCTTTATTTAACTGAAGCTGGCAAGGAATTGCAAACAGGTGCAATCAAATTGATTAGTACAATTAATAATGTTGTGAGTGATATCCAAGAATTTACCCAAGCCGATAAGGGCAACATCACAATTGGCGTGCTGGAAGGCGTGGACGCTGAGCTAGTGCGGCAATTTTTGATCAAGTTTAATCAAGCGACACCGGATATTATTACCGGTATTAATTATTTTAATCGCAAAGATTTATGGTATAACTTGGATAATAATCTGATTGATTTGGCAATTTTTTATGTTCCGCAGACGATGAAGAAGAGTCAAAGTAACTTGCAGAATCAATATGACTGGATGAAGATTTGTTCTGATCGGTTAACAATTTTGACCCATGATAGTAAACTAGAGGCTGGTAAATCGTATTTGCCGGCCCAGCTTAAAAATCGGCAATGGGTGGCCTATCCAGATCACTTTTATCTGACTAAAATGATGAAAGCAAAATTTGGTAGCAAAATTAACGTCAAGAATGGTCTAAAAGCGCCTATGCGCTTCTCATCAACCAAGCAGTTAGTAGCAACTGCTGAAGAGACCAGCTATGATACCTTTGTTAGTGGTGTATACTATCAACATCACCAAGAAGAAATTAGTTTAACGCCAATTTATTTGAAAGATGAGCAGGAGTATACGATTTCAGTTATTTACCGCAAGGGCAAGAATGATGTACCCCGCATTAAGAAATTTTTGACGGAGTTTAAAGATTTTTTGGCTAAGCAAGCTGATAAATAGGAAGAAGAGGAAGAGTTTTTAAATGGAAAAAGAGTTAGTTTTTGGTCACCAAAATCCAGATACGGATGCGATCGGTACCGCAATCGCTTATTCATATTTACAAAATAAACGCGGCTTTAATACAGAAGCTGTGGCTTTGGGTAAAGCCAATGACGAAACCGCCTTTGCCCTGGCTAAGTTTGGTTTTAAGGAGCCCAGAGTTATTAAGACCGCTGCCAATGAGGTGGACAAGGTCATGTTGGTAGATCATAATGAACCCCAGCAGAGCGTTGCTGATATTGATCAAGTGGAGGTCACTCACGTGGTTGACCATCACCGGATTATGAACTTTAATACAACCATGCCCTTGTTTTATCTGGCAGAACCTGTTGGTTGTACAAGTACGATCATGTGGAAGCTATACCAACAGTATGGGGTTGAGATACCGCAAAATATTGCGGGCATTATGTTGTCAGCTATTATTTCGGATACTTTGCTCTTAAAATCACCGACAACGACTGCCGATGATCATGAAGCGGTTAAGGCCTTGGCCAAGATTGCCGGAGTTGATTATGAGCAATACGGTTTGGAAGAACTAAAGGCGGGTACCAATATTGCCGGCAAGTCTGAGCATGAGCTGATCAATTTAGATGCTAAGAGTTTTGACTTAGCTGGCAAGAAGGTGCGCGTTGCGCAGATTAACGTCGTTGATCTACCTGAAGCAATGGAACGGAAAGAAGCATTTTTACAGGCAATGCGGACGGTCTCCGAGGCTGAGCATTACGACTTATTTATGTTATTGATTACTAATGTTTTAGACTCAGACTCAACTGCTTTGGTGATCGGATCAGGGGAAGCGCAGCAGGCTTTTGAACAGGCCTTTGGACCCGTAAAGGATGCTGAAATTAGCTTACCGGGCGTGGTGTCACGGAAAAAGCAGGTCGTACCACAGTTAACGGGAGCTTTTAAGTAAGCAAAAAACAAAAAACACGAGATCGGTTTTAAACCGATCTCGTGTTTTTTTGAAATTAATCTTTATTAATTTCTTTAGCCAGGACAATAAAAGACTTACATACTCTTTCGGCCTTATCCGGAGCCATCTTTCTCAACTCGTTGAGAACTTTCTTGATGAACACCGGGGTGTTATCTTGGTGATTTTCAACCTTAACTTCCTTAAAGCGATATGCGTTCATAATGATGTCAGGCGTAGTAGTATTTAAAGCTCGCGCAATTGAGTCGAGCTTTTGAATACTAATATTCTGATTCTTAGTACGCTCAAGCCGTGAAATAAAGTTTACCGATAAATCACTCAACTCAGCCAGATCTTCCTGAGTTAGCTTTTGCTCGCGCCGACGGCGACATATCTCTTTTCCTAAATTAATGCTCATGGAATAAATTTCAACCCTTTCCAAAGTAACCCCATGTTCTATATGTGCCGATATAGAATAACAATAGAATTAACCAATACAACTAATACAATAAAAATAACTAGTAAAATGCTCATTTCCGACTAAAACTAAGACTAAGAAGGTTAATGTCAGAAAAATCATTTTAAACTATACCCCCAGCTAGTATTGTAAGTCAAATCGCAAGAAAATGAAATAAAAATGCATTAAAAAAATACACTTAAAATAAAAAAAGTAAAAAGGATAGGTGAAATCCTAAAAGGTGTAACTACTTGCTATATGGGCAGGTATAGCATTCCATTGTTTAAAAAAAGGTTATATTCTTACCATTATATAAATTTTATATAAAATAATGTTATTTCCTTATAAATTTGTATTATATTAAACCAAAATATTACAAAATGCAGACTCAAGGACACCACTTTTTTGCCCTGATAGTCAATAATCGGCGAAATAATTCAATAACGAGCGGGCGGTAGTCACTGAGAATAATGTAACAAAGTTGTGAAAATGTTTTAAAGAATAGTGTAGAAAGTTAACGTGCAATAACTTCGTATAATATATATTATGTAAAGTAAATGACGAAAATGCCTTTGATCTTACTTCTAATGTAGCCGACTAAAAAACGTTGGCTTTAAAGGTACCAACGCTTTTTTGAGATATATATAATGTTTGCCTTTTAGTAATCAGTCAAATCTGACTTGCCAATTGGCATCCTTAAGAGCAGCAAAACACATTTTGATTTCTGCTTGGCTGTTCCGTTGAACCGAAAGTGGCGGTAAATGATCGTAATCAAAGTATTGACAAGCATCAGTTTCGGTATTTGGGCTAAAGTCACCGCCCGCTTCATGGGCCAAAAAGAAGACGTTACAGACATTGATGGCTCGTTCAACCCGTTTATGGTTATGAACGTTAGCTTGGTGGTTGCGGATGGCAATCACCCGGTCAAGCACAATATCCCGACCGGACTCTTCTTTAGCTTCTTTAATGCAATTGTCCGCAACGTTGGTATTAGGCTCGCACCAACCACCAGGAAGTGACCAGTGGTCATCAGTGGTTTCGCGAACCAGGAGAATTTTTGACCCATTAAAAATTGCCGCACGCGTGCCTAATTTGGGGGTTTGATAGCCATCTTCACTACTAAAGAGAGCCTTGACTTGCTTGACCGGTAAACCGGTTTTGGCCACCATCATCTCCGTCGCAATGTCCCTAATTTCTTGGTAACGCTCTAAATCAAAGCGATCATGGCCATATTTCAAACCATTCTGGGCTAAGCTCTGCAGTTTAATTGCCCAGCGAGTAAACTGATCTGATCTTGCTTTTCCATGTACTGTTTTACCTCTTAGTCATTTATGACAAGTCAATTTTGTCGATATCAATCATCCAGCAGATTGCAAGTGACTTTTCACCTAAATGAGTGGCTATTACAGGAGTAAACTTGGTAAGTGAAATATTTTGATTCGGAAAATTCTCTTCCAAAAAGAGCTTCGCCTCTGCAGCCTGGCTGCTATCGTTAGAATCAATAATGAACAGCTTAATCTGATCTTTATATGGTAATTCGGCAATCTTTTGGAGCGTCAGCTCTTTGATTTTGGCAAAAGCACGCTTCATTGACCGAATTTTATCAAAAGCTACAATGTTGCCATCTTCAAAGGTTAACAAAGGCTTGATGTTTAACATTGAACCAATAAAGGCACTGGAATTACTTAACCGACCGCCGCGGCTCAAATTATTTAAGTCGTTGACAACGAATATTTCATCAATGGTAGTCCGAATCTCTTTTGTGCGCGCAATAATTTTATCCAGCTCAACTTGGTTCTTAATCATTCGTGCCGTTGCTAAAACTAAGTTTCCTTGCAGACGCACGGTCATCTTCGAATCGATAACGTGCAAATTGTACTGCGGATTCGTCTGGGCAACGTTGCATAACGTCTGATAAAAGCCAGAAATTCCGCTGGATAATGTAATAGCAATAATTGTGTCGTAACCTTCATCAAGCAACTGGTCAAAAAGCTGAATCATACTACCCATACTTGGCTGCGAAGTCTTGGGGAAGTCTGCCCCTTGCCGTTGCAAGTCAAATAGCTGTTCAGAAGTAATGTTGACCCCTTCCAGGTATTCTTTATTACCAATGATAATTGGAATAGGAACAACAATGATGTGGTTGTCCTTGGCTTCTTGTTTGCTTATAACGCTAGTACTATCAGTAACTAATGCAATCTTCATCTAATTTACCTTTCGCTTTTGATATGCAATATAGAGAATTATAGCATAAAATAACAAGCGATTCGACTACTGCTTAAAATGATTTTGGCTGGCAGTCTTATTTAGTAAAATATTGAAAATACGATTAAACTCGGTAACTTCTTGGTCTGTAGAGCTAGCGAACAAGGTCTTTTCAATTTCAGTCAAAGTTTTTTTTAATTCAGCAACTTTCTTTAGTCCTGCCTGGTTAAGCGCGACAGTCTTGCTAGAATCCGTTTCTGAGCGCGTAATCGTGACTAACTCCATGGTTTTCTTTTGTTGAAGTTGTCTACTAAGGGTGGATAATGAAATCTTTAAATAAGTAGCCAAATCGCCCATTTTCAAAGCCGTATTATTGTTCTGCTGAAAATAAAGCAGAATCCTAGTTTGTGAAAGATTCAAACCACAGCGGTGGCTAATTTCTTTTTTGATATTTTCTGCGATTGTACTGAAAGATAAAATATCCATTTACATACCTTTTTCATTTAAAGAAATAAACAACAAAGCGGTTAGCACGGTGGTAAAAAATAGATTAGGCAACCACACACGCGTGAAACAATTAATAAGTATTATTTTTAGCTTATAATTAATTGTAGCGATAACCTTACGCCTATGTCAACAGTATACCAGTTTTCTGCTGTAAATACCTTACCAAACGCTATTGTTTATATATGAATAGCGGTAACTTATTTTCAGGTAACGGGTGTGACACTTTTTTATACTTATGGTCAAATGATTGGTATAATAGAGCTCGTTAGTTGAGGTGATAATGATGGCTTTTGATGGATTATTCATTCACAGCCTGTTAAACAGTATTAGACCGATTTTGGTCAATGGTCGGCTGGCCAAGATATATCAGCCATTTGAACATGATGTAGTTTTGACTTTTCGAAAAGAACGTAAAAATTACCAGCTGCTAGTTTCGGCCAATCCGCAATTCCCTAAATTTTATTTAACTAAGCAGGCAATTCATAATCCTGACCAGGCTCCTACTTTTGTGATGGTTTTGCGTAAGTACTTAGAAGGTTCGGTTTTGCAGGAGATTGAGCAAGTTGGGCTTGACCGCATTGTTAATTTTTCATTCAGCAACCGTAACGAACTGGGTGACCAAGTTAAATTAGTGTTGTCAGTAGAGCTTATGGGCCGCCACAGTAACGTTATTTTGTATGATGCGGCGAGCGGGCACATTATTGACTTACTCAAGCGAATTGCGCCTGAAGAAAATCGGGTCCGGCTCCTTTTGCCCAAGGCCAAGTATGAGTTACCGCCACTAATTCCCGGAATTAACGGCTTTAAGCTGACTGAAAAAGACTTTGAGCAAAAGGCCCAAGCGCTTAATCCAGCGGATTTTGCTAAGCAAGTAAGCGGCTTGGATCGTGATGATCGCCGTGAATTAAGTGGTTACTTAGAGGATGCTTTTTCTTATTCTGCCTTTAAGACCTTTATGGGACAATTCGACCAGCCCCAGCCGAGCGCATTTCTATTAAAAACGCCTGACCATCAGCATAAGCTCTTCCCTTACCTGCCCTACCATTTGGACCTGATTAAAGAGGGTGTTGATCCCGACTTCAATCATGCACTGGAACAATTCTACCTTAACCAGTCCCAACATGATTGGGTTAAGCAAAAGGCGGGACAAGTTGAGCGGGTCGTGAAAAATGAACGAAAAAAACTCAGCAAAAAAATCTCCAAGTTGGAAAAACAGCTTGATCAAGCGGAGAATTCTGAAAACTACCGGATTTGCGGGGAAATTCTTAACGCCAACTTGGGACAAGTGAAGTCTGGCATGACCAAGATTGTGTTACCAAATTATTATGACAATAACCAACCGCTTGAAATAAAGCTAGATTCAGCCCTTTCTCCTGCCCGGAACGGTCAAAAGTATTTTACTCGCTACAAGAAATTACGCGATTCGATTAAACATGTTAAAGAACAAATTACTTTGGCACAGAGCAATTTGGCTTACTTTGAGACAATTCAAACGGCCATTGATAATGCTGAGCCCCAAGATATTGATCAGATTACTGATGAATTGACCAATCAGGGCTATTTAAAACGTCCGCAGAAGCAGCGCCGGCGCAAAAAAATGACGGAACGTAACTTAAATCGCTTTCGACTTACTTCCGGTAAGCAAGTATTGGTTGGTAAGAACAATTATCAAAATGACTGGTTAACGTTCAAAAAGGCCAGCAAGACTGATATGTGGTTCCATGTTAAAGATATTCCCGGCTCTCACGTCATTTTGCAGGATGACCAGCCTAGTCCAGCAGATATACTTGAGACGGCGGAAATTGCTGCATATTTTTCAAAGGGAAAAGATTCCGCTCACGTGCAAGTTGATTATGTTCAAACTAAGCGGGTCAAGAAACCTAATGGTGCCAAGCCCGGCTTTGTCATTTATACTGGTCAAAACTCTATCGAGGTTACACCTGAAAAAGACCGTGTTTTAAGTAAAAGAATAGACTAAAAAAGAGGATGCAAGCTGCTTCCTCTTTTTATGAGCGTTAAACTGGCTGAGTGGTCAATGATAGCGACTCTAAGACCGTTAAGATTAATTCCGTTGTTTCAATACTGGAAAAAACCGGGATATGGATATTCAAGGCTTCATCCCGAATCCTGATGGCGTCTCCGCTCGCGGTATCAGACAAGTTAGTGATGTTAACGACCAGAACGATTTTATGCTGGCGAATTTTCTTGAGCAGGTTATTGGGCTCTGAATGGACCTTGCTGACCACGCCAGTAGTAATACCAGCCTCGGCAAAAACGTTGGCCGTTCCCTCAGTTGCCACAATTTTGAACCCCAACCGGTCAAATCGTTGTGCCAATGCTGTCATCTTGTCCTTATCCTCGTCTCTGACCGAAATAAAGATTGTCCCAAAACTAGGAATGCGGAGCCCGCTTGCCTCATAACCCTTATATAAGGCCTTGGCCAATTGGGTATCCCGACCTGTAACCGCCCCCGAAGACTTCATTTTAGAATCAAAGGTGTTGTCGCTGTTGTAGTCAACATAGGAAAAGACCGGCATTTTGACGTAAATAAAGTTATTTGAAGGCCAAAGTCTACTTCTGTAATCAAGCTCTTTTAGCTTCTGACCAGTTAAAACCGCAGTGGCACAGGCCGTAATATCTTTACCAAGGGACTTGGACAAGAAAGCAACATTATGCCCGGCAAAAGGTTTAACTTGTAAGAGGTAAATTTTTTTAGCAGCAGTCAAAAAATGTAGCGTGAAGATACCGCGCATGTGCACGCGTTTAATTAAATCAACCGCGTATTCCAGTAACAGTTTCTTGTTTGTTTTGGAGAGGGTTTGGGGTTTGAAAACGGCAATCGAATCGGAAGCATGAGATCCAGTCTGTTCTAGGTGTTCGATAATGCCCGGAATGGTAACATCTTGGCCATCAGAGATGGCGGTAATTTCATACTTGTTGCCTTCAATGAAATGCGATAAAGAAATCTTTGATAATTGGTTTTCAGCCAGATATTTTTTTAGGGCCGGTCGATCATAAACGACGGCCGACTTTTGTTTAACCCCCTGATTGTTAAAGCCACCGACCAAAATTGGAAAGTCGTGTGTATTGACGAAATTCTTGGCTTCACTGCTGTCCACCGTAGTCAAAAGTGGATTTTGCTTTAGGGTCTTCATGGGTCCGGTTAGAACTTGCTCAATTCGGTCTTTGGGGTTAACGCCATGCGTTCCAAGTACATTTAACCCGTACTCAACTAGCTTTTTACCCAGAGCATTGACCTCCTTACCCGAGAATTGCAGGAGGACATCTTTAATCTGCTCTTTAGCAGCGATATTCAGAATATTTTCAACGGAAATCGGTTCAAAGTATACCTTGTCTGCCCTGCGGTAGCTGGTAGCTACAGATTCATCATTGTTGGATAAAAGGACTGTGTCATAATTATTATTATGTAAAGTATCTAGTGCATGGCTAATCATGTAATCGAACTCATTGGTGACCGAAACCTGCAGTGGTAGCATGCCCACTACCAGTATTTTTTGGTTAGCAGTAGGTGGTGCTGATTCGTCCTCTACGCCATAGGCACTGTAATAGGCCTGAACGCGCGGAGCGTAGATGCCGGCAGAGCCATCAATGCGCAGGTATGATGGTTTGAGCTGCAATTTGGCAAGTCGCTTTTTTAAGGTATCCAGGTTAATTGCAGTTAGCTCAGAAATAACTACGTTGGTAAAGCCACACTTTTTGGCTTCCAGTAGTAATTCGTCCGTTACCTCTGCCGCACTTAACTGGCAACTAATTTTGGCCAGATGTTCCAGCTTTTGGTAGTAGACGGGATGAATGAAAATCAGGTGTTGCAACTCCTGATAGTTAAGGCCTTTGGAGATTGCCGCCAGTACCTTAATGAGGTGTAGTTCATCGGGATGTAAAAGATCCTGGATGATTTCGTCTTTTTCCTTGGCTTTTTCTCGGCGAAAAACGCTTAACGCAATCTGCGTATTTATCGTTGACGTTAAGCCCTTCATAAAGGCCGTTTCAAAGTTGCGGCCAATTCCAATAGTTTCCCCACTAGCCTGCATTCGATTACCCAAATTGTAGTGATTGCAGCCAGATTGAATTAGTGACCAAAACGGCATTCTGATTGCTACCTTATCAAAAGTAGGTTCAATGGCAGCCGAGAGTCCTGATAAGGGGTCAGTAATTTCATTAAGGTGGTAACCAATCGCCACCTTGCAGACCACATAGCCCACGCTGTAGAGCGCAGTCCGTTGCACCCAAATAGCGCTGCGAGTTAGACGTGGCTTAATGGTTAAGATTTTGACGGCAAACTTGGTGCCCTCATGCCTAACTGCAAAGTGCATATTTAAAACTCCAACCATTTCGAGACCGTTAGCAATCTGCTGGGCAATTTGGCGGATTTTTTGTACCTGGTCATTGTTCAATGTTAGTGCTGGCATAACTGCAGCAGAGTCACCTGAATTAATCGATACTGGTTCAATGGTATCAGCTAAACCGGTAATGAGGGTATTGCCATTGCGATCGCGGATAATATTCAGGATGACCTCTTCCCAGGCTGATAAATCTTCCGTTAACTGGTAGCGGTCAGCTGAAAAGTCTTCGTTTTGCCGTTCTTTTTTGAAGTATTCAACTACTGCCTGAGCATTGGCAAATACAGCCTGTTTGTTGTGCTGGTAGTGCTCTTCCTTAATAACTAAGACCGGAAAAATCACGCGAGCAGCTAGTTGTTGTTCCAAATCATTGCTGGCAAAGTCAGATAGCTTCCAGTAGCGATTAACCGTCAGCTCGTTTTGCTCTAAAAAAGTCGCCATTTGTTGGTGGCTGTGCAGCCTTAGGGTCTGTTCATTAAGCGTCAACAAACGGATGCCCATCTGGTTAAGGATACCGTCATGAACCAATTCACGGGTTACCTTAAGTCCCATTGTTGATCCATAAGCTGGCATAATTGCACTCGGTTCTTCCATGCGGATAATTCGTTTGAGAAAGTCCAGCGACATGGGTTCCAGGTAGACGGTTACCCCAGGCTGTTTGTCAGTTGAAATAGTGGCTGGGTTGGGGTTCACTAGAATGACCTGAATGTCTTCTTCTAAAAGAGCCCTAATTGCATCTGAGGTTAAAACATCTGTTTCAGAGACATTACCAATTAGCGTTGGCCCTGAACCGATAATTAAAATTTTGGTCAAGTCGTTTTCTAAGGGCATCTTTACACCATCATCTTTATAAAATCATCAAAAATACTAATTGCATCTAAACTGCCAGGAGCCCCTTCGGCATTGAAGGCAGTCGCAATGACTTTATGCTTCTGGTTGCTGAAGCCGGCAAGCAATTCAGTGTGCAGGTCGTAAAATTCTTCTGACATTTCAAGCTGGACACTGCTGGGCAAAACCAATTGGTCAATATTCATGGTTACTTGCCAAATTTGATTCGAATTTTGCTCAATTATGGGATAGTTGGTGCCATTAAATACTTGTGGCAGCTCGACCAATTCAAAGTTGAGATAGTCACTGAGGGCCAAAAAGCCAAGTCCGATACCCCAAATCGGGTATTGTTGATAGAAGGTATCAAAAATTGGCTTGAGGTCTTCCTTAACCTCACTTACCTTGCCGGGGCCACCTGAAATAATGATCCCTTCCGGACGCAAGTTTTCAATGTCAGGTACGGAAACATTGCTAGGCAATACCGTTGCATTGATTTTGCGCAAAGATAGTTCGCGCAGCATGGAATGTTTGAGCCCTAAATCTACAATCGCAATCGTCTTACCAACATTAGGTACTGCATAGGCATTCTTAGTAGAAACGGTGGCCGACTTGTTTTTAGGCAAAACTAAGGCCTTGATCTGGTCAAAGGCGTGTTCGTCATCGGTATCCATGATTGAAGCCTTAATGGTCTTTTGCTCGCTAAGACAGTGAACCAGAGCGCGCGTGTCAATATTGTAGATTGCCGGAATGTTCTTTTCTTGCAGAAAAGAAGCCAAATCTTGGAAGTTTTTGCTGTCGGAGATATTGCGGGCAATGTCATTAGCAATAATTCCCTTGACTGTGGGATTAATACTCTCATAGTCAATGGCATTAATGCCATTGCTACCGATCATGGGGGTCGTAAAAACAAGAATTTTGCCAGCATTGGTCGGGTCAGTCAAGGCTTCTTGGTAGCCAAAATTACCTGTCTGAATAGCTAATTCTCCAGTTGAAATAATGGCAGCGCCAAGTCCTTCACCAGCATATGAACTGCCGTTTTCAAGAATCAAATATCGTTTCATGTTATCACTGTGTTTCTCTTAATTCGGTCAAACGTTTACGAAAAATGGGCGGTACAGCTACTTTAAACTCGAGCTGCTCACCGGTTGTTGGTTGCGTAAAGCCTAAAGTTTGGGCGTGCAAAAACTGCCCCTGCCCTTGCAAAGTGTGGTGCGGACCATATAAGGGGTCACCTGCAACAGGATGGCCAATATAGGCAAGGTGAACTCTGATTTGGTGAGTTCGGCCAGTTTCGAGCTGGCAGGATAACAGACTATAGCCCTTAAATTGTTCTAAAACCGTAAAATGAGTAACTGCGTTTTTCCCATTTTCAACTATAGCCATCTTCTTACGGTGGTAGTGGTCGCGGCCAATCGGCGCATCAATTAGGCCTGAGTCCTCATTGAAATTGCCATGGACGATTGCGAGGTATTGCCGCTTGTTACTTTTGCGGGCAAGCTGCCTTTCTAAACTTATCCGGGCCGGGCCATTTTTAGCTATCATTAAGAGCCCGGAAGTATCCTTATCAATCCGATGCACAATCCCAGGGCGAAACCCTTCCGGACTACTTGCCAGGTCTTTAGTATGGTACAAGAGCGCATTTACCAGAGTTTGGTCTGGGTGCCCGGCCGACGGATGCACGACCATTCCTTGGGGCTTGTTGACCACAATTACATCTTGGTCTTCATAAACAATATCAAGAGGAATATTCTCTGGCACTACATTTAATGCTTTAAGCGCTGGAACGGTTACCAGAATATGATCACCGGCTTGGACGTGGTAGGATACCTTGCTGCTTTTGCCGTTAACCAGCACCTGCTGACTTTGAATTAAGTCTTTAATCTTGCTACGAGACAAGTCGTTGATCTGCTCGGCCAGTAACTTATCTAGCCGTCCCCGGTTATCCTCTATTTGGAATTCATAACGATTAGGCATGACTTGGATCACTTTCATCAAAAAACAGCAGATAAATAAAGACTAGAATGATGCCAACTGTAATAGCGGAATCGGCAATATTAAAAATATTGAAGCGCACAAAGTCTACCTGAATCATGTCAATTACGTATTTCAAGTGGATCCGGTCCAGCAGGTTACCAATAATTCCCCCTAGAACAAGCGCTACACCGTAGTTAAAAAGTTTACGCTGTTTTTTGACCTTGAAGAGGTAATATAGGCAGATGATAATTGCGACCGCACTAATAATATAGAAGAGCCACATTTGGCCGGTTAAAATATTCCAAGCAGCGCCGTCGTTTTGCACATAAGTAAACGAAAGCAAGTTGGGTATAACCGAATGAACCTCACCCAGTTGATAGTTTTGTGCAATATAGTTTTTTAAGCCCTGGTCAGCACCAACAACCAGCAAAGTAATAAGTAAGTATAAAAATTGCATCTGTAAATTTAAAATAAACCGCTAATCTTGCCATCATTGTCTACGTCAATATCAAGTGCCGCGGGTTGCTTAGGTAAGCCTGGCATGTCTAAAACATGACCAGTAGTAACAACGATAAAGCCGGCTCCATTCTTTAGACTGGCACCCTTGACGTGTAGCGTAAAGTCAGTTGGAGCACCCAGCAACTTTTGATTATCCGTAAATGAATATTGGGTTTTGGCGATAATAACGGGTAATTTATCCTTTCCCATTTTGACTAGTTCGTCAATGTCTTGTTCAGCTTGCTCTGAGTACTCGACCTGACTGGCATGATAAATCTTTTTAGCCACCTTAGCAATCTTACTTTTGACTGCATCATCCGCCTGATAAGTGGACTGCAGCTCAACGTGACCAGTATTGGCTAAGTTAACCACTGCTTTTGCAGCTTCAACTCCTCCGCTTGAGCCCTGCTCGTGATAGTCAACTACCCGAGCATCAATGCCCTGGTCCCTGACTAGGTTTTGCAATAGCTCAAGTTCCGCCTGAGTATCAGTGGCAAAGTGGTTAATCAAAACAATGACTGGAACACCGTAATTCTTCATGTTTAACATGTGACGTTCGAGATTCTTGAAGCCCTCACGTAAAGCAGGAAGATTTTCTTCATTTAGCCGGTCTGTAGTACCCTCGGCTTGGTATTTCAAGGCTCGTACGGTCGCAACCACAACACTGGCATCAGGTTTTTTCTCCAAATGATTGGAAACGAAATCCATGAACTTTTGACCGCCAAGATCGCTGCCAAAACCAGCTTCAGTTAAGACGTAGTCACTAAGGTGTAATGCCAAGTTAGTAGCAATGACTGAGTTAGCCCCATGAGCAATATTAGCAAAGGGTCCGCCGTGCACTAATGCCGGAGTATGTTCGATTGTTTGTACTAAGTTGGGTTTTAAAGCATTGGCTAGCAGTGCCGCAATTGCCCCTTCAAAGCCGAGATCCTTAACATAAACGGGTTGTTCAGCCCTGCTGTAGCCGACTAGCATCAAGCCAATCCGCTGCTTAAGGTCAGCAATATCCGTTGCCAGACAGAGAATTGCCATCAACTCGTTGGCAACTGTAATGGCAAAACTCGACTTGTGTTCAATTCCATTGAACTTTGAGCCCTGACCAATAGTAACCTGGCGCAGACTACGATCATTAACGTCAATTCCGCGCTTTAACAAGATGCGGTCTGGATCCAGACCAACTTCATTACCCTGATAGATATAATTATCAACCAAGGCTGCCAACGTATCAATCGCAGCCGTTAGCGCATGCATGTCGCCAGTAAAGTGCAAGTTGATGTCTTCCATCGGGATCACTTGCGCCTGGCCACCGCCAGTGGCGCCACCCTTTAAACCAAAGACTGGGCCCATTGAAGGTTCACGTAAAGCTATCATTGTCTTTAGGTGCAGGCGCTGATTAATTGCATCCCCCAAACCAATCGTCATTGTCGATTTGCCTTCACCAGCAGGTGTCGGAGAAATAGAAGTTACCAGGATTAACTTGCCTAAGTCTGGGCTAGCCATTGCCTTTTTAATGGCTGGCCAATTGAGTTTAGCCTTATCTACTCCATATGGTTCAAGGTCCGTGGCGGATAGTCCAACTTGGCTTGCGATTGTGCTAATCGGTAGTGCTACTGCTTCCTGTGCAATTTGGATATCTGTTTTCATTGCGCATGCTTCTTTCTATATACATAAATTAAACGGTCATTTCATCAATTGCCTTTGCACGATTAGAATTTAGGTCCCACCTTTTTCTTAATTACCTTAATTATAACAAAGATTGTTTAAGATTTATTGATTGTTGATTAGCGGGCTATTGGTAAAAGAAAAACCAAAACAAACTTAGCTGTTTTGGTTTAGAAAAGATCGTGGGTAAGTTATTGTCCCGGCAGTTGGTAAAAATTTTAAAAAGCAGATCATGACTAACCCTTGTACTCAATTCTCAATAAGTGGTACTTTTCAAGGGAATCTACCTGGATCCGGTATATCCGGAAGAAGCTCCAGCAATGGATTAACTCGGGTTCCACTTTACTGCTCATCTTGGCCTTGTAGGGCAATTTTAAACCCTGCTTGTTCCAATAGGAATTAATTAGCGTATAGCCGGTTAACAGCAAAAATAAGCTTCCCCAAATAATGGCAGGCCAGTTAAGGCTTGGGGTGCCCTCGTAAAGCATAATCAGACTGATGAGGAGGACAATTAATAGCCAGCTATAATAAACTAACCCCACCCGGCCCAAAATAATAAAGTGTTTCTTATTCATCAACTGCACCTCTAATATCTGATTTTGACAGCTAAATTGCTGTGACTACTAGTGTCATACAAGGTCTTCAAATAGTTGCTAAAACGCGGCATGGCTGCTACTAACGTGCGATACTCGGCTGAATCATAAAGCTGGTTGAGGGCCGGTTTACTAAGATGGTTGTGGCCCGTAAAGTAGTTATAATTCATTTCAAGAAATAAATGATTGACCCGGCTTAGTAGCGGAGACTCACTCTGACTGGCTGCGGCCTGGCCCAGTGACTGATTGCTAAGGTTGCGCAGCTGAAGATCCTTTAAGTATTGGTGAAAATGAGTCAAAGTATAGTTCTCCTGCTCAATCTTTGTTAAGTATGGTTTCATGTTAAAAATCTGGCGGTGGTATGCGATTTCGTCTTGATTTACAGCAACGATACCATAGGCCTGGTCATAGGAACAAAAGCTGGAAGTCACAATTTCAGTTGTTGGTGTCGGGGCTTGTGGTCCCAAAATATTCTGGGCATGGATATGGCCTGAAAAAGCCACCTTGATGTCATAATCCTGACATATCCTGCGCAGGGTTTGCGCATTGTTTAAGACAAAGCCGCGGTTAACTGCGGGGTTATGGGCATAGAGGTTATGGTGCATAAAAAGCAGCGGACGCAGTTGGTGTTTTTGCGCATAAAGTAGTTGTTTTTTTAACCACACCAACTGGTCTTCGCTAATCTCCCCTGCAGTGGCCGGCGCACCACGACCTTCTTCTTGGCCATAAAGGTTTGAATCAAGCAGTAAGAGTAGGTATTGCGGGTTGAGCTGCACGCTATAGGCCAAAGAATGTGGGTCTTCATCCAGGGCACAATCATATGAGGGCTGAAAGGTTGTGTGCCACTCACTAGGGCTAATTTGACTAGTATAGAGCTGGTCTTCGCCTTTAAAATGGCGGGCCCAACCATCAAAGAGATCATGGTTGCCGGGTACCACCAATAACTTGGTGGTGGTCAGTTCACTGAAAATTTCCTGAAACTTTTGAGCAGACAGTAATTCACCGTTAAAAGTGACGTCACCGGTAACAATGATTGCGGCTGGCTTTTGGTCATTGGCCATCCGGCAAAAGGCACTCAAGGCTGACTCCTGGTATGCCAAGTCTTTGCCCTGACTCGTATTTTGGATCAACTTAAAAGCTGCCCCGTTATCATGCAAACTGTCAGCAATTAAATGGGTATCGGTAATTACCCAAAATTCAGCATTGGTCTGGTCTGTAATCATTTTTGTTTGGCAGCCCAATATTGGTAAAAGTCGACCCGGAGGTTACCATTGAAGAGTTTCCGTTTCTTGGTCGCTTTTTTACCAAAAAAAGTTTCGAAGGCAGGATCGCCGACCAGGTAATATTGGCTGAAACTGTCATATTTACTCAGGACCTCACCCATCTGGGTGTAGAGCTCCTCCGCTGTCTTCTGGTCCTTCAGTCGCATACCGTATGGAGGGTTAGCGATAATCACCCCATTTTCCAGATCGGTGGCAAAGTCTTTGACGGCCAGCTGCTTGAAGTAAATATCCTGCAAAACGCCAGCATTATTGGCATTGAGCTTGGCAATTTCCAAAATTGACTGGTCGATGTCACAAGCCCAAATGGGCTGTTCCAGTTCTTTTACCATGGTTTTGGCGGCATTAACGGCTTCTTGATGGAGGTTTTCGTCAAACCAGTCAAAGCCATCAAAGGCAAAATCCCGCCATGTTCCCGGAGCGATATTTTTACCGATTAATGCGGCCTCAATAGCCAAGGTACCTGAACCGGTCATCGGGTCAATTAGCGGGTGGCTGCCGTCAAAGGGGGTCAATTTAAGGAGGCTGGCCGCAAAATTTTCTTTCAGCGGCGCGCCGCCGTGTTCAATCCGATAACCGCGCTTAAATAGACTCGCTCCACTAGTATCAAGAGAAATACGGGCCTGGTCCTTGTACAGATGAACATCTAGCGGGTAAAAATTACCGCTTTCGGGCAAAAATCCCCGCCGGTGGTACTGGTCCGACATCTTGTTAACAATCGCCTTTTTGACGATTGATTGGATACCGGGTTCAGAATGCAGTTTTGAGCGCACCGACCGTCCTTGAACTGGAAACTTGGCATCAACGGGCAATAATTCTGCCCAGTCAAGGTCATAGACCTGGTCATAGAGCGTTTCGAAGTCGGTCGCCGTGAACTCCTTCAGCAGAATCTTGACCCGGTCAGCCGTCCTTAGCCACAGGTTGGTCTTGACGATATCTTCTTGGGTCCCCTTAAAGAAAACACGACCGTTTTCGGTCTGTGTTTCATAGGCCAAAGCTTGTAGTTCTTTAGCTACAACACTCTCAAAGCCCGCACCCATGGTCGTATAAAGTTGGTATTGTTTCATTAATTAACTCTTTCATTTTTTTTAAAAAAAGCGCTGAGCCCTTTGAAAAGCTCAACGCTGCCTGTGCAAATTTCTATAAGCCACGTTCTGTTCAGGTGATTTTTGGCAAAATCACCGTTGGCAGCCATCTATCTTTGCTATTGACTAGCAATCCAACCTTTAGTTCATTTTCAGCGGTTGAGACGCCCCCACCAAATTTGGGTTGCACGCTCGCAGGGTTTACCTCGTTCCACCAGTAGCGTTTCCGCTCCTGCTTCGTCACTGTGGCACTTTTCAGAATATTCATGCATATCTTGCGACTTAGCACTTTTTTCGCCGTAATCAAAAATCCTTTAGCTTATTGGGCTAAATACGAGCACTACAGACATCGCAGTCTGTGCGTGCGTGGACTTTCCTCAGCTCAGTCATAAGGACCAAACCGCGACTGCCCAAAATTTGCACTAGTAAAAATTATACCAGAGCTTAGTCCTTTTGTAACCCATAAACTCGTTGTTCGAGGTTGTACACCTTACGTTCAAGTGTAGAGATACGTTGGATAATGGCCATGTTAGTCGAATTTTCTGCTTCCGCAGCGGTACTGTCTTGACTATCAGAATGCTTAGTCGGAGTGTATCTTTTAACCCTTTCGGCATGCTCTTGCGGCTCTTCAGGTGTTTGGGGTTCAGTCGCAGAACGGTCATGATGTTGGTCATCCATTAGTTCGCGCTGCAGTTTGCCAATTTGCCCGTATAAGTCTTCGATGATCTGCTGGAAAGTATCATAATCATCGATTACCTGGTCCAAAAAGGTGTCAACTTCCTCTGGATCAACGCCCTTCACCTTGGTTCTGAATTCCTTTTTTAAAATATCATCTGTCGTTAATTTAACATTTTTTATATCTGTCATAATCAGACAACTCCTTTATCAATCCTCTTTATTCTAGCAAAAAGAATAACGGCTTAAAACTAAAAACCTCACTTTAGGAAAAGTTTTAGAAATTTATTCATTAAATTGGTCTTCCTGGTCCGACTGATATTCCTCGGCAGTATCCTGGAGATCATAAAAATCGATTAAGTCTAGGGGATATTCCTTGGTTTCTTGGTATTTTTTGATTAAATGATAGTCAAACTGAGGTTTGCCCGGCTGCTCCTCATCATACAGTAGCAAGGCTCGGTCGGTGTGGAGAAGCATGAAGTTCTGGTAATTGCGGAGCTGGACAGGGCTTTGATATGGTTGGTTAGAGGTAGCCGCAAAAAAATCCACCGCTTTTTTTAACTGCAGAAACTTACTTTGATTGACCTCATTCCAGCGGCTAGCAAATTCCTCATAAGGAATAAGCATTGCGACCCGCAGGGGATACTCCTTACGCAGCTCAATTGCAACTTCACTAGCCCATTGTTCAACGCCCAGATTAGCACCAGTGATGACCCAATCCAGCTGACTGTTGTCAAGTAAAGTGGTCAGACGCTGGGTAAGCGCCAGCTTAATGATTTTGATTTTTGGATCCTGGTCGCCCAGAGTATTTAATTCGTAGTTGCGGTAACCGCTTACCCAAAGTCGTTGCATAATGAAAGAGGTGGCTCCTTGTTCAAAAACTTGTCCTTTATTGCTATAATGCTATCAGGAGTGAGATTGATGGTCAAATATCCAAGTGGCAGTGCTGCTGCATTACAAAAATTTACTAAGGTATCTCAAAAACGGGGAGAATCCCACCACCGCAAGGATGTTAGTTTTTCCGACCGTGGGATGACCCTTGAGCAAATGATTAATGAATCGAACAAATATTATCTGCTTAAGGAAGTTGCAGTTGTCCATAAAAAGCCCACACCAGTTCAAATCGTCAAGGTCGACTACCCTAAACGGTCGCGGGCGGTAATCAAGGAAGCCTACTTTCGGCAAGAGTCTACCACGGACTACAATGGTGTGTATAATGGTTACTACTTAGACTTTGAAGCTAAGGAAACCAAAAACAAGACCAGTTTTCCCTTGAAGAATTTTCATGAGCACCAGATTGTTCATCTGGAAAAATGCTTGAAACAAGCGGGTATTTGTTTTACAATTATCGGTTTCACCAGTCTTAACCGCTACTTTGTGACTCCAGCCAGTGCGGTGATCAAAGCATGGTGGACTAAAAGTAAAAGTTCTGTAACTTTAGCCGAAATCGAATCCTGGTCAGTTGAAATCGCGAGCGGTTTCCAACCTACCCTACCGTATTTAACGGCCGTGGATCAGTTTATTGCAGATAGGAAAAGTAACTAATGGCAAAAAATGATTATCATTCTACTAGTGGCCGTAAGTCACGCCAAGAATACCGCCATCACCAGTCTAAGCCGCGGTGGCGGCGAATTTTAAAGTGGCTGTTTTTAGGCGTCTTTCTGATCTTAGTGTCGGGGGTTGGCCTCTTTGCATACTATGCTAAGGATGCCCCTAATGTCAGCAAGGCTCAACTTGAAAGTGGCGGCTCTACCGGATTTTACACCAAAAGTGGTAAGTTTATCTTAGCTCTAGGCTCGGGCAAAAGAATTTACGTCAAGGACAGTCCAGACTTGCAATTGTTAAAAGATGCGATTGTTTCCGTTGAAGACAAGCGTTTTTACAAGGACAAGCTGGGAATTGATCCGATTCGTATTGCTGGGTCAATGCTAACTAACGCTCAAAGTAAGAGTATTGCTGCCGGAGGATCGACAATTACGCAGCAATTGGTCAAGCTGACAGTTTTTTCAACTGATGCGCCTGCCCAAAGGACGCTGCGGCGCAAGGCCCAGGAAGCCTGGCTGGCGATGCGAGTGCAGCGCGAGTATAGCCATGACGAGATTTTAGAATTTTACATTAATAAAGTCTACATGAATTATGGTAATTACGGGATCGGGACGGCTGCTGACTTTTACTATGGTAAAAAAGTTGGTCAGCTAGACCTCGCCCAAACTGCTTTACTTGCCGGAATGCCGAATCGGCCGACCGCATACAACCCCTACACATACCCCAAATATGCTAAATATCGCCGCAACCTTGTATTGAAAGCTATGCTGGATAATGAAAAAATCACTCATCAGCAATATGTTAAGGCGAAAAAAGAAAGTATCAAAAAAGGGCTGAAGCCTTACAAGCAAGAGGCGCAATCAAACTTGCGAAAAATCGATGATCCATACATCAAAGAAGCAATTGCGGAGGTTCGGGCGAAGGGCTTTGACCCCTACCGCGACAACCTAAAAATCACTGTTAATATTGACCAAAAGGCTCAAAACAAGCTTTATGAACTCGCCAATAACGGACAGGTGCCCTTTACTAATGACCGGATGCAGATTGGTGCTACCGTGGTTGATCCCGAAAATGGTCATGTTGTCGCCATTCTTGGTGGGCGCCACTTACCTTCGACGGTACAACTAGGACTCGATCGGGCCGTCCAGACAAGCCGGTCAACCGGTTCTTCGATTAAACCTGTGTTGGATTATGGACCGGCAATTGAATACTTGAATTGGTCCACGGCCAAGGTGCTTAATGATAGCAAGTACACTTACCCGGGGACCAATATCCAACTCTATGACTGGGATAACAAGTATGATGGCTTAATGAATATGCGACATGCGCTTGAGCAATCGCGCAATGTCCCCGCTGTTAAAACCTTGAAGGCGGTTGGAGTCAAGCGGGCGGGCCGGTTCGCTGGTAAGCTGGGGATTACTATCCCCAAGGATGCTGGTCTGTCAGTTGCCATTGGTGCAGAAGCATCTAGTTTGCAGATGGCAGGTGCCTTTAGTGCCTTTGCCAACATGGGGGTTTACCACAAGCCGCAATTTGTTTCGAAGATTGAAACTCCCGATGGATTAACGAGAAACTATGATTCCGAAGGCATCCGGGTCATGAGCAAGTCGACGGCTTATCTGATTACTGATATGCTAAAGGGAGTTATCAAACGAGGATCTGGTACCAATGCCCAAATCAAGGGACTCTACCACGCTGGTAAGACTGGATCAGTCAAGTATTCTGAACAAGACTTGGCCCGCTACCCAAGCTATGCCGCAACTCCCAAGGATTCGTGGTTTGTTGGTTATACCCAGAGCTACACGCTCGGTATCTGGACCGGTTACGATAATCTGAAAGATGGGACGATATCTGGTATTGGGCAGCAATCAGCTCAGCTTTTTTATAAAAATATGATGTCTTATCTGATGCGCAATAAGCAGAATGTCAATTGGCAAAAACCAGACTCTGTGGTACGGGCCAAAATTGCCAAAAATTCTAACCCACCTGAAGTTTCCAGCAACGGTGAATGGCAGTTGTTTGTTCGTGGCCATGCTCCGGCTGGGATTGTTGATGACCCCAGTGATTATGATGAGGAAGACGAGGCAACAAAAAATAATAATTCCGGGTCAGCCAACAATACGGAAGCTAGTCGATCAACCGTAGAACGCCATAATGGGTCGCCTAAGCAAGCTAAAGAAAATCAAACTAACACTAATTCTACTAACAAAAAGAAGATCAAGCCAAAGGAACCTAGCGAACAACCCAAACCGCCTGAGGCAAATAACAATCAGGATGATTCAGATGCCGGTAGTGGAACTACAGACAATCAGACGAGCAATAATAATCATTGATAACATTATAAAAACCACATCATTTTGATGTGGTTTTTACTTTACCTATTTTTGCTGGAGGTAGCTATAAGGATCGTCTTTGTCGCGGGCCGTCATCGAATAGCGGCCAAATAAAATCATGGCGTGATGAGTTTGAATCCACTCTTCAGGGGGCAAAATTTCCTCCAACCGTTTTTCGATTTCTGCGGGTTTAGCCGTTTGACTGACAATCTGAAATCGCTTGGAGATCCGTGCTACATGTGTGTCTACGGCAATCGCCGGAATGCCATAACCGTCTGCCAAGACAACATTGGCAGTCTTCTCTCCTACTCCCGGTAAAGTGACCAGGGCCTTTTTGTTAGCAGGAATTTGGCCATTGTATTGCTCGACCAAGATGGTGGCCATTGCCTTAAGGTGCTTGGCTTTAGAATGAAAAAGACCAATCTGGGCAATGTGTTCTTCAATGTCTGCTATTGAGGCCTGGGCTAAAGACTGGGGATTAGGGTAATCTGCGATAAAGCGCGGCATAATCCGATTAACCATCTTGTCGGTTGTTTGAGCACTCATCAAAACAGCACACAGCAAGTGGAATTTGCTGTCCCAGATTAGTTCACTCTTAGCATTTGGGTACAGTTCATTGATTTTTCTAAGTACTTTACGTGCCTCTGCAGTAGTCAATAATTTTGCTTCAGTCATTATCGGTTCCTCTGTAAAAATTTTTGTACTTCACTGCTTGTCTTTAAGTTGTGGCGTTGCCAATTGAGCAAAATGCGGTCAACATACTTGAGGCTGTACGCTTGGGCTAGTACGGCTTCTCTTAGCGCCAGTTTGATTATTTCTGGATCATAATGGTCCACATTTAGCCAGGCAGCGACCTCCTCGCGTTCGATGGGACTTAGGTAACGGCCGAATTCTATTTCAAATTGACGCATTAGCTGGTTTAGTTGACTATTGTCGACTGCAGCAATTGTTTGTTCTGTATGCTCGCCCTGCTTAAGTGTCCCGAGCTGTTGGGTTAGGAATTCATCTACTTTGGTGTATAGCTGATTAAGCTCATAGACATTGCCAATTCTACCATTATCATCAGTGACCTGGGCGATGGTCAAATATTTTTGTTCAATTAATTGTTGAATGAGGCTTGCCACTTCTGCAGTCGAAAAATTAGTGTTGGCGGCTAATTGCTCATTTGAGGGAAAAGGTTCGTTTTTTTGGCTGAACATTTCCAGCTGAATAATCAGAATAAGCTCGGCGTCACTAATTTTAAGTTGCGGATAATAGGCGAGCAACCCATTGCTAAAGGTGGTAAAACCTAATATACGATAATCATTGTAATGCAAGTTCATGCTCCCTTTTAAAAAAAGTTGAACTAAGTTACCTAGTTCAACTTTTGAAAATATTTGGTTAGCTTAACTTTAAGGCTGAATGCGGTTGATCATTCGTGGGAACGGAATTGCTTCCCGGACGTGGTCCAACTTACAAATCCAGGCGATTACCCGTTCAAAGCCCATGCCAAAGCCGGAATGAGGCACACTACCATACTTACGTAAATCCATATACCAACTGTAGTCCTGCTCATTCAACCCTGCTTCCGCAATCTGCTTGTTCAAGGTTTCATAGTCACTTTCACGCTCTGATCCGCCCATAATCTCGCCATAACCCTCAGGTGCTAATACGTCGGCACAGAGGTACTCTTTTGGATTATCAGGGTTCTTCTTCATGTAAAACGGCTTAATGGCAGTTGGATAGTTGACAATAAAGAATGGTCGGTCGAATTGTTCAGAAATAAAAGCCTCGTCTGGGGCACCGAAGTCATCGCCCCACTTAAAGTCGCGTCCGTCTTCTTGCAGTAACTTGACTGCATCATCATAGGAGAGTCTAGTATAGTTACCTTCAGATGCTGGTGCTAACTTCTTAGGGTCGCGCTCAAGCAGTTCGAGTTCATACTGGCAATTTTCTAGGACTTGTTTAATTACATAAGCTAGGAAACGTTCTTGGAGGTCGAGCGATTCATCTTGGTGCATCCAAGCCATCTCAGGTTCCATCATCCAAAACTCAGTTAAATGGCGTCTAGTTTTAGATTCTTCTGCTCTAAAGGTCGGACCAAAGGTAAAGATCTTGCCAAAAGCTTCTGCCCCGACTTCGCCATACAGTTGGCCGGATTGTGATAGGTACGCATCTCCACCAAAGTATTCGGTATGGAATAATTCAGTCGTTCCTTCGGGCGCAGAATGCATAAAAATTGGGGCATCGAACTTAACGAAGCCCTCTTTTTCGAAGAAGTCAACAGTTGCCTTGTAGACCGTGTTACGAATGCGCATAATTGCAAAGGGACGTCTACTTCTTAACCAGAGATGGCGGTGATCAAGTAAGAACTCGATGCCATGTTCCTTGTTACCAATAGGGTAATCTTCCGTGTTAGTAACCAGCTCTAAATCAGAAATTTGCAATTCATAACCAAAGTGCGACCGTTCATCTTGGTGGACGGTGCCCGTCAGATAAAAGCTGGCTTCCTGGTGCAGGGACTTGGCAGTTTCAAAAACTGCTTCAGAGACATCATTTTTTCTAATGACCCCCTGGAAAAAGGCGGTCCCATCACGCAATTGTAAGAATACAATTTTGCCGCTAGAACGCTTGTCAGTCAACCACACGTGCATCTTAACTGTTTCATCGACATGCTGGGAGCAATCTCTGATTGAAATTAATTTTGTCATATCTTTCGTCTACTTTCCATATCGTATCAGCTTAATAATACCAAAGATTTTTAAACTTGGCGACCTAACCAATTAAATTTCCGTTCTTAAAGTCATATAACCGGTAATGGTAGGATCCAGCATAATTTTTGGAGGTTGTTTCCCAAACTGCCCGCCCGCGGTACCAACCTAGATTTACCTTGGTAATCTTTTCACCAGGGGTCTTAGCAGTAAATTTAGCCCTAATTGCCGCCTCGCTAAGCCCTTTTTGGGCCGGTAAGAGGTAGGCTCGTTTAGAACCAGGCAAATAAACAAAGTAATATTTTTGCTTATTTTTACCCACGCCCATTAAGGCGTAACTGTTAACGCCACGATCCAGGTGATAATTTTTGGTAATAGTGGTAATTGGTGTTTTTTGCCTGGCCACGCGGTTAATTTCTTGTGTTTGGCTGCGCTCTGGCCTGCTTGCCCGGTAGAAAATAACTAGCGTGGCAAAGTATAGCAGCACCAAAGCTGCCACCAGCCAGGCAACAACTTTAATGGTCTGTCTTGTATCGTCTTTTATCATAGTTTTCCAACTTTTTTCGTACTTCTTTTAAACTGATTTTTTGCGCTTCTACCGGAATGGCTTGTAAAAATACTTTACCATAATCTTTGGTCCAAAGGCGTGAATCGAGGACTAAAAATTGCCCCTGGTCTTGTTCGCCGCGAATCAGCCGCCCCATTCCTTGCCTGAAGCGGATAACGGCCCGGGGCATCGTATCGGCTTGAAAAACATTGATTCCGCGATCTTGGAGCTGCTTCTGGCGAAGCCTGACCTCTGGTTGGTCGGGCGATTCAAAGGGCAACTTGGCCGCAATTACCAAGTCAACACCGCATTCATGGAAGTCAATTCCCTCCCAAAAACTGTCAGCGCCAAGAATAATGGCCTTTTTGGCAATGGCGAAACGTTTGGAAATCCGATTATTAGAACCTGAAACGCCCTGCGCCAAAATTTCAAAATCACGTAAATTAGGCGAGTTCAAAATCGTCCGGAACACTTCTCTGATGGTGTCTAAATTAGTCATTAAAACGAGCACATGATTTTTGTGGTTTAAGTCATTTTCAATAAGCTGGGCTAAGACCCTATCGTAGCGCGAATTGTTGCTATCCGGTGCGTCAGTTACGGTCAGTACATCCAAGTGCGCAGCTAACTTAAAGGTACTTTTGCCAAGATATGTTTGCGGCTGCAAGTCTGTTAGGGCTAGCTGCTTAATTGTGAACGTAAAGTCGTTTTCACTGGTCAAAGTTGCACTGACAAAAGAAATATGATCAAAGCGGTCGTAGATTTGCTTTAGTTCACTGCTAGCATCAAGCATAATCCAGTTAAGGTTAGCACTTAAAGGATCCTGCGGGTCAGTCAAAGTGACAATAAATCCTTCTTGTTCCAACTTGTCGGCGCGATGCAATAAGTCAGACAATTGGTAGCTTTTAGAAACGTAAAAGTCCAACCGGTCAAGCTGAGTGGTCAGTTCGCTGAGCACGGCCTCTTGGTCAGCTGTGGAAGTGTCCAGATCATTTTCGAGTTTAAAGAGAATTTGGTTGGTCTTTTGCTGGACTTGCTCCAGCTTGCGTTGAAATTCAGTTAGTTTGGCCCGGAATTTCCCTTTTTTAGGGAATAAATCGGTCGTCTGAAAACTAAGTTGCACATTCCCGTTAGCCAGTGTGGTTTGGTTAACAGCTTTGGACCGCTTAGAATACAGCAAACGTTGCAGTTGATTGAGCACGTGGATGAGTTCACGGATAGCTGGGTTGATCTTTTCTAGTAAAAAATTGCACTGGACATCATTGCCATACTGACTGAGAATACTATCCTCAGCGTAATACAACATATTGCGCAGGTGGTTAAGCACGCCCCACAGCGCTTCAAACTGGAATGAGTCGTTGCGTGAACTAATCACGTTATCGTCGAAACGGTGTGCCTCATCGATGACTAGGTATGGATGTTGGCCCCAGATGGTGTCATGGTAGTGATTAGCCAAGTAAGCATGGTTAGTAATTAAAATATCGGCCTGTTCTTGCCTTTGGCGGGCCAGATTCCAGAAATCAGCCTCAGCAAAGCTGCTGGCAACGCGCGCATCTCCCGGATGGGTTATTTGGGTAAATAAAGGTGCCCGGTAGCTTGTCAATTGCAACTCATCCAGGTCACCGGTTTTGGTTTTGGTCAACCAGACCAAAATACGCATTTGCAAGATAAGGGTTAATTGGTTGTTGGCTCCCTGGTATAGGGTCTGGTAAAAGCCATCGAGGTCAATATAATGGCTACTCGATTTAACTACCTCGGCGGTCAAGTCCAGACCAGTTACGTCTAGCAACTGTGGAATTTCATGGCTAATAATCTGCTCTTGCAAAACCTGAGTAGGCGTTGCAACTACCAACTTTCTTCCCGTATATAACTGGTAGGCATAGGCGAACAAGTAGGAAAAAGTTTTGCCCGTACCATTAGGTGCTTCAATCAATAGTGCCCGTTGGTCCGCTTCTTGTAAAAAGGCATTAATCTGATTGATTAAGTCGACCTGGGGCTTGCGGTAGTTGATTTTTTCTTTAAATAAATTTTGTTTAACTTTATTTACTGGAAAAGTTGCAACGGGCGTAGTCTGTTCGCGTCCATTTTTAGCGGCTTGCTTGCGCAAAACAATGGTGCGAATTTGGCGATATTCCTTGCCGAGCGGCCGTTTTTGTTGACGGAGCTGATCAGCTATCTTAGTGAATACCCATGACGTGTCCCGGGTTAGGCCGTGACCTAGGGAACTGAGTGTATTTAGTGTTGCTTGGGGTAATTTTTCTAATTCAGCAATTGCCTTGATGAAGAGGACGGCGGTTCCATATGCATCAGAATCAGCCTTGTGCGGATTAAGGTGCTTAATTGCGAGTTGGTCAGTTAAGTCGCTTAACTTATAAGATGGTAAGGTTGGAAAAGCAATTTTAGTTAGTTCAACGGTATCAATTGCACGATTGGTCAGTGCTTCATAGCCGTGTTGAACAAGTTCATAGTTTAAGAATGGTAAGTCGAAGTTAACGTTGTGGGCCACAAAGATGGTGTTTTTAAGAATTTTAATAATCTTCGGGGCATAGTATGAAAAATCATGCTGCTTCGCCACATCCACGTTATGAATATGTGTTAGGTTTTGCACGGCCAGTGGAATATCACGGTGGGGATTGATCATAAACGAGTAGGTTTTGACCACCTTCATATTCTTAATGATGGCGCACCCAAATTGAATGATGTGGTTATCATCCTCGCGTCGCGTCCCAGTAGTCTCGAGATCAACTACTGCAAAAGTTTCTTTAGTAAATGAGGTCATCTTTCCCCTGCCCCTCTTCTAGCTAACTTCGACAACTTGCTCAGCATCAAGCAAAATCAAATACTTGTGGCTGACCCGTTTGCTGGCAAAAGAATTTAGTGCCCGCTCGTACAAGCGGAGCTGGCCGGTGTACTTTTCTTTGATTTTGGAGATGGCCAGCTCCAAGTGGTCAGTATCAATATGGTCAGTCTTATAGTCAAATAATATGATACCATCATCGCCAGTAAAGTACCCGTCAATGGTACCATGAATCAAAATTTGTGCGCTAGGATCACTAAAATCAGCAAACAGTTTGGCCGCTGGTAGTAGACTCGAAAACTCGACTTCACGCTGCAAATTTTCCGGATTCCGCCAAAAATAGCGGGCAAAATCGCTGTGCACGAACCAATCAAGCTGATCTAAGTTTAGGCTGGGGACAATTGCCGCCTGCAGCTTATTCTGGTCCACTAGGTCATCCAGTTCGTGTTCTAACTGGGCCCGGTCACCGGGTCCGCGATAATCATAATATTGCAAAATAAGGTGCATTGCCGTGCCAATCTCAGTCCCGGTATACTTAGTTTCAAACAGAAAGTTGGGCTTAGTATCAATTGGTTGAAGGTAGCGATTTGTCGAGGACAATAGGTGGGCATTTTCCAGTTCGACATCCAGTGGATCGTTGAAGGCTTTTTTGATTTCTGAGACCGATTGATAAGCCGTTGTTTGGCTGGCGTCCTTAAAAGGATAAGAAAAGTCATAAAGTTTTTGGGCGGTCTTCTCTAGCAAGGTGGCTGGATCATTTTTTGCTTCATGGTTTGCTGGCGCGACTACCGCTGCTTTAATCGGTTCTTCTTGGTAGTTGAAGATGAGCAGGTCTTGGCTTTCATCAAGGGCAGCAGTAACCTCACCAATGGTCTGGGGGACCTGCCGGTCCCACTTAATTGCTGGCCCAATGTAGCTCATGGGACTAGTTGCGGCTAACTTATCATGTAAAGTCAGCTGGCGGTGGTGAGCTGACTGCTGGTCCCAGACTTTGGTTGTCTGGGGTACGTTCTTTAAATCAGCAACAAGAATCAGCTTTTGCCGAGCTCGCGTCATTCCCACGTACATAATACGGGCCTCTTCTTCAAGCAGCTGTTGCTTTTTATCCAAATTGTCAGCGGACTTAAGCAGTGTATCAGCCCAGTAATGTTCCTGGCGGACCGTTAAGCCCACGTTATCGCCGCTAATGAGGTAGTTATTGCTGAGCTCACGCATTTGAAAGCGGTGTTGCAGGCCAAGGTAAAAAACAATGGGGAATTCTAATCCCTTGGACCCATGGATAGTCATCAATCTGACGGCGTGGTCAGCTTCCTTAGTTAAGAGCGGCTGGGCCAAGTCTTTCTGGCTACGGCGCATGCGCTCGATAAAGTTAATAAACTGGTAAAGCCCCTTAAAGCCGGCGCTTTCGTATGAAGTTGCTCGCTCATACAAGGCCTCAAGGTTAACTCGGCGCTGCTTGCCGTTAGGTAAGGCTGTCATAATCTCTAAGAGGCTGGTTCGTTCATAGATACTCCAAATTAACTCAGAAATACGGTGGTTGGTTGAGAATTTTCGCAAATCTTCCAGTTGATTTAAAAAGTCTTTAACCTTTGAACTTAGCTGATCGCTTACCGTCAAATAGGCGGTTAAGGCATAATAAAAGCTGGTTTTAGGGCTCTGAATTCTGATCTTAGCCAGGTCCGCTTCAGTAAAGTTAAACACCGGCGACCGCAGCACTGCAACTAATGGAATATCCTGGTCGGGATTATCAATAATCCGCAGATAATTCATAATAATAGTGAGTTCCAGCGTTTGGAAGTAGTTTTTGGCGTCAGTTACCAGCAGTGGTAGCTGGTTTTTGGCAAATTCTTGCATAATTCGTAAGTTGTCACTGCGACTCCTGGTTAAAATGGCAATGTCACTGTATTCAAACTTGCGTAATTTACCCGTTTGCGAATCATAAACCTGCAAATTTTCATTGTTGAACTGCTTGATGCGGTTAATGACCATAGCAATCTCAGCCGAATCAAGCTCATCGTCATCATCCTGGCGCTCCTCATTAGCTTGTTCCTGATCATGATAAATAAGCTCGGTAGCTTGCGGCAAGGGGGCGGGATAGTAGTCGGCTCCCCAAACTAACTGTCCTTCCTCAGCATAATTGATGCCGCCAAAGCCGGTTGTTAGGACGCGGTCAAAGACCTGGTTGACAAACTTGACTACGGGTTTAGTAGACCGAAAATTCTCAGAAAGCAGAATACGTTCCGCGCCCGGATTTTTCTGGTCGGCAGCCTGGTGGTACTTATGCAAAAACAGGGCCGGTTCAGCCTGCCGAAAGCCATAGATAGATTGTTTGACATCCCCCACCATAAATAAGTTGTTTTGTCCCTCATGTTTAATTAATTGGAGAATTTTTTCCTGCAAGGCATTAATGTCTTGATACTCGTCAACCATAATTTCTTTAAACTTGTTCTGGTAAAAGGAGCGCGCCACTTGTGAATTGGTGGTATCTTGACTGAGGATTTGGTAAGCGAGCTGCTCCATATCACTAAAGTCGAGCAGATTTTCTGACCGTTTCAATTCAGTAAAGCGATCAATTAAAGCCAGTTCAGCTCTGGTAATGGCCGTAGTGAGTTGCTGGCCCTTATCTAGCAACTCAACTTGCTCTTTTTCAGTGGTCGCATAAAAAGACGTAAAAATAGTAAAAACTTGTTCTGTTGCCTCATTTTTGAGGGCCAGGGCCTCATCATAAAAGTCCAACAGATCTTCGTCCCATTTTTTGGACCGCCGCATTCCGCTAGCAAAGGTGCAGCTACGTAACATTGCTCGTTGTTGGTCATAGTTGGCATCACTTTTGAGTGCGTCTAAGTAGCCGGTTAAACACTTTTGAAACAAAGTGAAATTTTCTTTAACTTTACTCAGCTCCTTGCTCTCAAGCAGAGTTTCTTCTAGCAATTCTGCAAGTTTTTGCTTTAGCTCAGCAAAGATAGCCACTAAGTAGGGTTTAATCCTATCTTGCCATAAGGCAGATGGTACAATTTCGCCTTGAACTTCATATTTTTGTGCCAGGTCATTAAGCCAGCTGCGGTAATCGGGCTTGGCTAAGGCATAGTCGTAGAGGTCAAGCAAGAGGTTCTGGGCCGCTGCTACATCCCGGTCACCGGCAAAGTTTTGATAGAATGCAATAAAGCCCGGGTCTTGCTTTTCCAAAAATTCGGCTTCGATTTCCTGCAAAGCCCGCTCGCGCATTAAGCCAGCCTGAGTTTCATCAGTCAAAATGCTGAAGCTAGGGTCAAGGTCGATCACATAATAAAAGCGGTGGATGACATCAAGACAGAAAGCATCAATCGTAGAAATATTGGCCGCATCAACCAGGTTAAGCTGCTGACGTAAGTATTGTGAATTAGTGGCCCGATTAACTTGTTTTTGTAATTCTGTCTTGATGCGGCTTTTCATTTCTTGGGCGGCAGCCTTAGTGAAGGTTACCACCAGGAGTTGGTCAACTCCAGTGCCAGCACTAATTTCTTGTAGCAAGCGTTGTACTAAAACTGTCGTTTTGCCACTGCCAGCTGAAGCGGAAACTAGGATGTCTTGGTCGCGATCAGTGATTGCTTGTTGCTGTTTTTTTGTGAATTTAGGCATGTTATTCATCTTTTCCTAATTTTGCTTTGATCTTGGCTAGTAATTCCTTTTTACTAAGATTGCCGATACGGTGGTATTGATTCTCTTTAAGCATGGCATCAAAAAATAAAATATCGCGGTAATCAGAATAAGCTAGTGCATTAACCGCCTTGCCGTATTGATAAGGGTTAAGCTTGATTTTGCCCGCGAGAATCTGGCTCGCTGCACCTTTAATCAAAGCTTCATCGTATTCCAGCAAGAGTTTAAGCTCATCGTCATTGAAGGCGTTCCCTCGAACAGTTATGCTGCCATCCTTTTTAGCGCTAATGCCAGCATAAAGTTGTGAGGACGAACTAGGCTGCTTTAATTCCGGCTCCGCTTCGAGCAACCTTAATTGGTCATTATTAATTAAACCGGTGTACTTCAGCCGCGCTTGACCATCCAAGCTAGGTTGCTTGAGGGTAAGATCACTTGCATAAAGATTCTTGCCGTTCAAACGCTCAACCTGGCGCGTAACCGTTTGGTAAAAGGCGCCGAGTAACGCCAGTGGCTGTTGACCAGCGAAAAAGTCCTGGTTTTGCGCCAGCACATCAAGATATGACACCATCTGCAAGGATATTCCGTTATAAAATAGTCCAAGGTTGAATTTTTGTGCCGAAGATTTATAGTCAATCACTTGGGCCAATACCCCTTTTTGCTCTGGTACCGGAGCCAGGTCAACCCGGTCCATTTTACCGCGCAGGTTGACTTGGTGGTTGCCGGCCAGGTCGGGCAATTCGAAGTTTAGTCCGGTTACCTGCTCACCCAGGCCAAAGCTCAGCTCGGCATACTTGGCCCGGAGCGGAGTTTTTTGCACCGCTTGGTGCCAGTTCCCTGCTACAGCTGTGGTTGTCTGATCCAAACAGTTAAATAAAAATTGGTTAAACGGATCAGTCAGTAGTTGCTGGTATCTAGCTTCTGCTTTCATTTTACCGCGTACCAGGTCCAGCAGTTGCTTGAGGGTTGGTTCATCAATTTCTGCTAGATCAAGTGAGCGCTGGCTGAGTTCCTTAACCAGCCGGTCGAAGGTTTCGTGAAAGTAATTACCAGCCTGAATAACATCGAGTTCATTATCAAAGCGCTTCCGCAAACGTAACCCATAGTTCAAAAAGTACTCAAAGGAGTTGCCATAGAAGGTTTCAAGCTGTGAGACTGATGAATTGAGGTTTTCCCCGTATAGTTGCTGGGCCAAAGGCGCCCCGATATCTGTTGGTTCATTAATAAATTGACTGCCGGCCAGCACTAAGGCCGTTTTTTGCGGCAGCCGTTCCGCTGTCAGCTTGAGCAAAGCGTCGACTGCAACATTCTGGTCAGTCCGTTGCAGATAGGTCAGATAACCTAGGCTCGCTTCAGGATTAGTCAAAAATGATAATAGCTCTTGCCGTTTTTCCGGTAAGTCATGTTGACAAAATTCCGCTGCCCCAGCCTTTTTAAAGCGTTCATAGTAAAGTGACGGCTCAACGGCCTCATTTTCGCTACCAGCAACGGCATAAGACAAATAAACCTGGTCTTGAGCCAGGGCCAGCGATAAGCCGAATTGGTAGTTCTGGTCTAGGTTACTGAGTTGCTGCCGGTCTTCAAGGTAAGCATCCTCGCCGAAGTTCGCACTCAATTGTTCCAGGTTTTCTGTACTTAAGAAGCCAGGGGTAGTCTGAATTTGCGGTAGACCATTACTGGTCGCCCCCAGAATAAAAACTTGCTTATAGCCATCAACTTGCACAATTCCAGTTTCGGAAAGATCAACGGCATCTAAAGTGGACGGGATTTGTGAAAAAGTGGCTTCCTTAAAGCCATTAACCAGCACAGCAAAAAATTCAGCGGAAGTAAATTCAGCTGGGTTGATCAAGAGGTAATCACGCAAGAGGTTAATTAACAAGTCCCAGACCTGCTCGGACTGGCGTGCTTGCTGCAAATCGCCCTGATCTTGGGCGGCTTCACGCCATTTTTCTAAGCTGCTTGGCACGCCGTTTTGCGTTAACCAGTTAAAGAAAACAGTAAGAGCCTGCTGGGTGTCCTTTTCCTTAGCTAACTTGGTTAGGAGGTCCGTAACCTGCTTGACAAAGAAATTTTTTAACTTGTTGATTTTGGCCACCTGATCAGGAACCTGATCAAGGCGAATCGTTTTGGCAGCAACAAAGGACGTAAAGTCGCGCTGCCAGAGCTGATGGTTAATACCGTGGGCCAAGACAAAATTCTCCAATTGATCGACATCTTGGAGGTAGGCAGCCTCATCCTTGTACCATTTAGGAATGATCAGGTGAGTTTTCATAATTGTTAAGAGATTTTGCGTCTGTAACGGCTTGGTTGCTAGTTGGGCAATGTTTTCAATTAAGACTACCAGGGGATGGTACTTCATTTCCTGCTCTAGATCATTGAAAAAAGGAATGTTATTTTGCCGCAAGATCGGTGTCAAATAGGTTTCGTACTCATGTAAATTAGGCGCTAAGACCAAAAAGTCGCGGTAGCGATAATGCTGTAATGCTACCTGCTGGTAAATGGTGCGGGCAACGAAGTAGGCTTCAGCATAGCGGTTATCTGCTCGAACTAGTTGCACCTGATTCAGTTCACTTGGTGCCGGGCTAATGCCGGTCCAGAAGTCATTCAGTCGTTCACGCTGGTTAAGTACAGGTGAGATTGGCACCGTTTCTACCTGATATGGCAACTTATGCTGGTTTATGTAGTTAAGCAGTTGGTTGATGGTCGTCTGAATAACGTAATCGTAGTCGCCTGGTTCAGGGTCCCGGTTGATATCACCGGTTTGGGTTTTAAAAGCCAGCGTAACGCTGCGGGCATGAAGCATAAGTAGCTTGATCGTTAAGCATTCTTGCAGGGTAAAGTGTGAAAAATCGCTAAAATAAAAGTCGGTGTGCTGTAAGTCTGGTTGACTAGCTAAATATTCGTTTAGCTGCAGTTGAACTTCATTAGAAGTGGAGAATTTACCCGCAATGCCAGCAATAAAGGCATCATAAATCACCTTCAAATCGGCCAGCTTATTCTTGGTTTCAAGATCCAGCTTTTCGGAGTCAATGTCATCAAGGTCAAGATTACCCGTACGAACTTCTAAAATCGTTTCATAAAGCTGCTTTACGAGACCAGGACTAATATTGGCACTCTTAAAAAGATGTAATTCAGGTCGCTTTTGCTCGATTATTTTAGCAAGTAGCATGGCCGCAGCGGCATCGTCAAGCTGACTGGGGATGCTGGTGGGAGCATCTTTTAAAAAGAACCAGGCCAGCCGCGAAAAAGACAGAACCTGTAAATTTTTTACCGCTTGCTCAACCTGCTGCTGGCTGACGGCTAGTTTGCTTATTGCCCGTACTTCTGTGGTAAACTTAATGTGATTAGGGACAATGACAAAAGTTTCTTGTTCTGGTGACTGCTGATAATTTGTAACCGCCAGTTGCAAAACTTGTTCTTGCAGCTGGTCGGTCTGTCGACCGACTAAAATTTTGATCATTTGTGCTCTGCTCCTCTGCTACATATTTTAGCATAGGAGCACAGTTTTGATACAGACAATAAGGATTTTAAATTAAATGAAAAACAGTTATTTGGCTCATGGTAAAGTGATTTTAATGGGCGAACACGCCGTTGTTTATGGCTACGATGCCTTAGCTCTGCCCCTTAAGTCGCTGCAAATCAGGACTACGGTTGAACGTGCAGCAGAAATGTGGATGGCGACCGCCAAGTACCATGGTCCTTTTTGGGCGGCCCCAGCTGAATATGATGGATTAAAGTACGTAGTAAGAACTATGCTGACCAAAGCGGCCAGTCAGCAGCCTCTTAAGTTCACTTATCGCGGTCAGATTCCCACTAAGCGCGGCCTGGGCTCAAGCGCCAGTGTTGCTCTGGCTACTACCCGGGTGCTGAACGATTATTTTAAGCTGGGGCTCACTGAGGCAGAAGTTATCGCTATCACTAACCAGGCTGAAACAATCAATCACGGCCAAGCATCAGGTTTAGACGCCGCCACAGTTAACTCTGACCACCTAATCTTTTTTAACCAAAAAAGGGGGCCGGTAGCCCTGCAAGCGGAACTAAAGGCAAGCCTGTTGATTATGGATACTGGTGAATTGGGCAGCACTAAGGAAGCGGTCGCGCTAGTTCACCAGCAATTGGAGCAGTCCCCTGCAGCAGCAAGCAAGCTGGCGACTCTGGGACAATTAGCAACTGAAACCAAAACAGCCTGGCTTAAGCAAGACCAGCAAGGTGTCGGACACAACTTTAACCGCGCCCAAGCGATTTTGACTTCCTTGGATCTTTCCACTGCCAAAATTGCCGAACTGCAAAAAATTGCCCTCTCTCACGGTGCGTTGGGTTTTAAACTATCTGGCAGTGGTCTGGGCGGTATTGTCATTGCCCTGTGCAAAGACCAGGTACTGGCGCGGAGAATAGCTACTGCATGCCAGTCACTAGTTACTAATAGCTGGATTGAGGAGATTTAATGGAAAAAACTGTTCGTGCACACACTAATATTGCGTTAATTAAGTATTGGGGCAAAGCAGATGCTAAACTGCGTCTGCCCTTAATGTCTAGTCTGTCAATGACCCTGGATCAATTTTATACTGATACAAGAGTGGTCAAGAGCGACCAAGATCGCTTTTTTCTTAATGGCAGTGAACAAACCGGTTCAAGCAAGCAACGGGTTTTTGACTACCTGCATGTCTTACAAAAGCGCTTGGGCCAGACTGGACATTTGCGGGTAGAATCCACTAACCACGTGCCGACAGCCGCCGGCTTGGCCTCATCCAGTTCGGCGTTTGCTGCTCTGGCTGGGGCTTTTTGTGCATATTATAAGTTGGAGGTCAGCCGTAAGGAGTTATCTCGGCTCGCCCGGCTCGGCTCGGGCTCTGCCAGTCGATCGATCTATGGCGGCTTTGCCATCTGGCAAAAGGGCACCGATGATGCTTCATCCTATGCCTATGCCCTGGATGAAAAGCCAAAGCTGGACTTGCAACTGCTAGCGGTTGAACTGAATCAGCAGCCTAAGTTTTTGTCTTCAACTGGCGGGATGAGTCAAGCACCCTCCTCCCCCTTTTTTCAGCCCTGGTTAGCGCGCAACCAAGAAGAATTGGCGGCCATGACTAAGGCTATCCAAGACAACGACTTTTCTCGCCTGGGCCAGCTGGCTGAGTTGAATGCCAATGAAATGCATGCCATCAACTTGACCGCTGCACCTGGCTTCACTTATTTTGAACCAGCAACTATTGCCGCTATCAAGCTTGTCCAAAAAATCCGGGCTAGCGGCATCGAATGTTACTACACCATTGACGCTGGTCCTAATGTCAAAATTTTGTGCCAATTAAAAAATGTAAAAGAAATTACTAAGCAGTTTGTATCAGAATTTGAAAATGCTAAGATAGTAATGCAAAGTTTTGGTCCGGGTATCAGCTACCTGGACTAGTTGATGTTTTTAATGATTAGGAGAATGGATTCTTTTGATAACAGAACAAGCCCCCGGAAAATTGTATATTGCTGGAGAATATGGTGTTTTAGAACCAGATTGCCCGGCTATCTTAGTTGCGGTCAACCAGTTTATTCGGGTCTCAATTACGAAAACTAATTCTGCTGCCGGAATAATTCATTCAAGGCAATATTCCCAGGATTCAATTCATTGGGTACGGCGGGGCTTCAAGATGGTCATTGACAATCGGGATAACCCCTTTGAGTATATTTTAGCTGCCATTTCATACACTGAACGGTTCTGTCTTGAGCAGCATGTGAAGATGAAATTGTACGACTTGCACATTAACTCGGACTTGGATTCTTCCGACGGTAAAAAGTACGGTCTGGGGTCAAGCGCGGCAGTTACCGTAGCCACGGTTAAGGCGATTTTACGTTTTTATAATGTGCCATTTAGTAATGAACTGGTTTACAAGCTTTCAGCAATTTCGCATTATTCTGTCCAGGGTAACGGGTCAGCTGGTGACATTGCGGCCAGCGTATATGGTGGCTGGATTGCCTACCAAACCTTTGATAAGAACTGGCTCAAGCAAGAACTAAACCACAAAACACTGTCAGAGGTTGTTAGTGAGGCTTGGCCTGGTTTGAAAATTCAGCTCCTTACCCCGCCAGTTGGACTGAATTTGATGATTGGTTGGAGCCAACAACCCGCTTCGACTTCGCGTCTGGTGGATGAAACTAATGCTAATAAGGCGGCCCTTAATGGTGAATATCAGCAGTTCATTGACTTTTCCCGGCAATGCGTCTTGGAAATGATTAACGGTTTTGAAAATAAAGACATTCACTTAATTCAAAAGCAAATCCGCGTAAACCGGCAATTGCTGCGTCACTTTGCGCGGATTAACCAAATTGCGATAGAAATTCCGCGCCTGTCTAAGTTAATTAACATTGCGGAGAGTTGCGGGGGGGCTGCTAAGACATCTGGCGCTGGCAACGGTGATTGCGGGATCGTCATTGCTGATGCCCAAACAGATGTTACAGCCTTAGAGCAAGAATGGCGCCAAAATGGGATCATGCCACTCGACTTGCACGTGCACCAAAGCAAAATTAAGCAGTAGAGGAAAAACATGTCAATCAGATCTAAGCGCAAAGAAGAGCACCTTACTTTAGCTAGCAAGTTTTACCAGCCTCATCAGGTTAACAGTTTTGACCAAATGCATTTGGTCCGGCCGGCGTTGCCGGAAGCACGTCTTAACTTAGCAGCTATCAGAACTAAAATGTTTGGCAAGGATTTAGCGGCCCCCTTTTTTATTAATGCCATGACGGGCGGCTCAGCCAGGTCCCTGGTAATTAACCGGGCACTTGGTCAAGTTGCTCGCCAAGCACAGATTGCCCTAGCTCTGGGTTCAGCCAGCATTCTAGTCAAGGAAGAAAAGCAGCTAGCCAGCTTTATGGTTGCTCGTGAAGAAAACCCAACTGGCGTAGTTATTGCCAATATTAATGCCAAGACTAGTCCTACGGCTGCTCAAAAAATCGTGACTGAATTAGCGGCTGATGCAATTCAAATTCACCTCAACACAGTCCAAGAAATAGCCATGCCAGAAGGGGAACGAGATTTCCATTGGTTAGCAAATTTACGTGAATTGCGCCAGGTCTTGACTGTACCCATAATTATCAAGGAAGTTGGTTTTGGTCTAGATGAAGCAACTATGGTCTTGCTCCACCGCGAGGGTTTTGACTTGGTTGACATTGCCGGTGCTGGTGGCACTAACTTTGCTCAGATTGAAAATGCCCGTAATCCTGCCGACCTCTCCTATTTGGCCGACCTGGGCCTGCCCACTGTCGTCTCAGCCGTGATGGCTAGCCGCGCCCAAGTCGATTTCGTGGTTTCTGGCGGGGTGCGAAACCCGCTAGACGTGTTAAAGGGGCTTTGTTTAGGCGGTAAGTATGTTGGCATTTCCAACTTTTTTTTGCAAACTTTGCTTGACCACGATGCTGCCTACCTGCTACAGCTGATTCAGGCTTGGCAGCAAGAACTTGCGGGGTTGCTTGCTGTCTATGGTCAAGCAGATCTGGATAACTTGGCAGCGATTAAGAGCTATTATGACTTGCCGTTAAAGAACGTACTTGACCAACTAAATTAATATTAAAAAATGCTAAGTAATTATCCTTAGCATTTTTTAGTTATTCTGTTAGCAGACGCCAGATTTCTTTTTGGACAGCACTTTGGTTGCTGGAGCCAATCACGTGGTTAGCTGCCCGCTTAGCACTAGGTAGAGCCGTTCCAGTGGCATAGCTCCGGCCCACATATTTAAGCATGCCGACATCGTTTCCGCTATCGCCAAAGGCAACCATTTCACGGGGATTAATCTTCAGCTTAGTTGCCAGGTACTTCAACCCGGTTGCCTTATTTAGCCCCTTAGTTGACATATCAATTGAATTCGCCGAACCAGCCACAAAGCTAAGCTGCGGGTATTCGCGCTCTAAAAGTGCCAGCATCACCGGTAGCTGCTCGTCAGCCACTTCAAAGGTGGCCTTGAGGATTTTATCGTCTAAGTGCTCAAAGTTATCGACCAGGGTGAGTTTTTCGTAGTATTTTTTTAATTCTTGGGCAAAGTCAGCACCGTCTTTAGTTAAAACATAGGCACTAGCCAGGCCAGAAACGGTTACTTTTTCATCGAATCGCTTAATTATTGCTAAAATAGTTTGCCAATCTTGCTCGGACAAACTACTGACGTGGATAACCTGCCGGCCCTTGGCCACCAGAGCACCATTTTCAGCAACATAGTACAGTTTATTAGCTACCTGGGGAAAGCGTGAATAGAGATTTTCGAATTGGTTACCGCTGGCCACGACGAATTTAATCCCCTGCTCTTGCATGAGAGCGAATTCGCGCAAGAACAGGTCTTCATCATAGGTTTTTTCATCGGTTAACCAGGTACCGTCCATGTCTGTTGCAATTAACTTAATCATTCTTGTTCACTCAATCTTTCTTTAATATTCGCAATCCTTTAGGATAAAAATTCTTTAAGATACCATTACCAGCTACTTTGCCAAAACTAAAAATGAAGTTGTGGTAGCTGACCAAAACGAATCCCCGCAGTGCTGTTTTAACTGGTAGTGTTTCACCGTGTAAATAGCTTAAATAAGCGGCTGCACTAAGGTCAATTACCCGCTCTTGCTTGACCTGCCCTAGTAGCATTGCGAGTTGGTGACCGGGTTCAAAGCGGTTTTTCTTTAACAACCCCAACTCGCTACCATTGTTGACCACCTTAACATGTAAGTTAGCCGGCGGTAGAACTGGTATAAAGACATGGCCGTGACTAACGCGGCTGCGGTTAGCCCACTCTGCCAGGCAAGTTGGTAAGGTGAAGTAATCAAGTACAGTCGCCACCAGTTCTTGTTCAGACCGGGTTAGCCCCCCTTGCGGAATTTTGGGCTTAGCCAGCTTTTTTTTCGGGGACGGGCATGGTTGTGTTTCCTGACCAGGTAGCCTTAATTTAGCGACGAATTGCCCTTCACCCAAGCCGTCAAAGGGCCAAAAGCGGATAGTCTGGCTTAAGCAAGTCTCGCCCTGGGCCCATTCAGGCCGGCCACTAGCCACCTTAACTCCTCTTAATGCCAGCGGTTGAACCTGGAAGTCAAACTGTTCCACTAGCCAAGAAACGATCTGTTCATTTTCTTCTGGCGCAAAAGTACAGGTCGAGTAGATTAACTCCCCTCCTGGTTTCAGCATCTTGACTGCTGCAAGTAAAATTTCCTGTTGCCGGCGCTGGCACGTGAGGACGTAATCCTGTGACCAATACTGCGCTGCAGCTGGATTCTTGCGGAACATACCCTCGCCGCTGCAGGGTGCGTCCACGAGTATTTTATCAAAAAACTGGGGAAATTGAGCAGCTAAACTTGCTGGTGCTGCACTAGTAACTAGTGCATTCGCAATTCCCCAGCGTTCAATGTTTTCACGTAAAATTTGGGCACGACTGGCTGAAATTTCGTTGGCCACAAGTAACCCTTGCCCGCGCAAAGCCTCTCCAATAGCAGTACTTTTGCCCCCTGGAGCAGCACAGAGGTCAAGTACTCGGTCGCCCGGCTGGACCGCAGCGCTGTATGCTGGAAACATTGCGGCCGGTTCTTGCGAATACACGGTGCCACTGACCCATTCCGGATCGCGGCCGCCAACTTGGCCATACCAAGCATTGCTGATGCCTGGGACGGGCCTGGCTTGGGAATATGATACTTGTTGAAATGACTTTAACTGGTTGATACGGTAAGCCTTTTGGGGCGCATCAGCCATTGCCGCAAAAAGTTCTTCGGCTTGGCCTTCACCCAGTAAATCGCGGTATTTTTGACAAAAAGTAGTGGGTAAGTTAAGCATGTGGGTCGCTCCTGCGCGTTAGATAAAAAATACTGCTGGTGAAAGCAATTGAAACCAGCAACCAACAAGCTAAAAGTAGCCCAAGCAGGTGCTGTGTATTGGAAAAAAAGGCTCGCCAGCACAGGAAAAAGTAAGCTGCTAGGGCTAGCAATAACTCAATTAACATTATTCTGATACCGCGATTGACGAGCCAGTTAAGCAAGAGCTTGCCGTTCAGATGAGTCTTTTTAACGGTTTCCCAGTCAATTAAGGCCAGGAAAAAGTTACAGCTGCCCGCGAATATGATTAGACCAATGGCCAGTAAAATCTCCTTAACTACCGAAAACTTCCGGTTTTGATGTTTTTTGACAAAGGGTGGTGTTTTCAGTTTAGCGCCATAATGTGCAGCTAGTTGGCGGCTTATTTTAACTGAACTATCAATAATGATTACATAGTTTTGCAATTTAAACCGGCCTGTTGGCTGCTGGGGGCCAGTGGTTAGATAGTATTCGTTTTGTTTCATTTGCCGGTAATGCTTGAATGTACCAATTACCGTATAATACTTGTTACCCAAGTCGACGTACTGGTTATTTTGAACTTGTAGTGTTTTGACGCGGGCATTTTGGCCCAAGACTGCGAATGAAACCTTACCTTTGAAATCGTCCCGGGTAAAGTAGCGCCCGTTTTCAGTTGGCAAGGTAACTACATCGTGATTGGACCAGATCAAAGTCTGATTGCGCTCATGCTGACTGGCTAAGTGAATTTGAATCTTGCGTTTGGGGTACTTTTTTTGTAAAAAACGCAAAAATGCACCAACCGTTTGCTTACTTTGTACTTTAAAGTAGCGGGTATTGTTGCTGAGACCGTATGCTTCTAAGAGTTGGTCTGCCTGGTTAGACTGAATGTTGGATAACATGCTACCGATGCCTAAAAAAGACAGAAAAAGGATAATGATTAATATAAATTTTTTAACTTTCATGTTTTAGCTCAAATATCTGTTCATTAATAAAATCAAAACTGTTAAAAGAACGATTGATGCGCTGCAAACCCTCTGAATGGAGAAAGTGCATGGAATGCCAAAAGGCAGCCGAGTTGGTTGCTCCGTTCCGCTCACCAACAAAGAGCAAGTGTGCATTGGGGTTGTACTTCCGCCAAGCATGAACTGCTTCAAGGTCGCTATGGTCAAAGTTGGGAGCCCAGGAACAGATAATCAGCTGGACTGCGGCAAATCGTTCGATGGCCGCCGGGGCAGACGCATCAATGACGGCAACACTTGGTCGGGACCCCGTCTTAGAAGTTTTAGCCCATTCAAGCGAGTCGGTTGCTACAGTTGCAATTCCGGCTAGGTTCAGGGCCTTAGACCATAGAGCATTGCCAGCCATAATTTCTAGCGCCTGCTTGATGTGCAACTGGTCCTTGATTAACCTGGCCGTAGTCAAATTGGGGACGGACCAGACACCGTAGTGAATTGCTAAAAACTGGCGCAGGCTGTTAAAGAGCTGGTTGATAACCTTAACCTGAGTTTTTTTAGCTGGTGCAGTGCGAGCCATAATTTGTTCAAGCTCAGCAGGTGCAAAGCCCAGTGCTTGAGGTGCGGTAGCCGGTATTTGGGCTTGCGCAATCGTAGCTACCAGCTCCTGAACTACTTTTGCCTGCGCGTGGACTTCATGGTCGGCCAGCTCGGCATCTAGTTCATTGATTTTTGCTAGAAAGTTCGTTTTAGAAGAAGTCATATAATGATTTTACCATTCGAGCGGGCAGATTTCAGTGATAAGCAAGCATAAAGCTGCAAATTAAAAGGCACTCAAGTTTTCCTTGAGTGCCTTTTTCACGTCAACTTAGCGACTAGCGGCCATGTAGTCATAGAGTTGGTTAATCTCCTCCGAGGTAAACTCCCCTACGCCGGCCTTCATGGCGTGAATCTTTTCCACGGATAAGTGGCAGGCAAAAGCCAAGCCCGTATCAGTGATCTGATGCTTAACTTGATATGCGATAATTGCAGCGGATAATTCTTCTAGTTGCTTATTCATGATAAATTCTCCTTTACCCATATTTTAGCGAAAAAAACGGGCAAATTCAAAAATTGCTGCTAATAGCCCTGCATTTGGTTAAGTGGCCAGTACCTAAAGAAGACCTTGCCAATTAAGTTTGCCCGCTTTACGGGTCCAAAAATATGAGAGTCTTTAGAAATGTCACGATGATCACCCATTACATAATAGTATCCTTTAGGCACTTTATAGGTGAAGTTGTTGGTGTAGGTGTGGCCGGCATGATTAGCGGCCCGTTTGTATTGGTTATTCAGATAGGGTTCAGATAAACGTTTGCCGTTAACATACAGCTGATCATTTTTAGAAACAAGTTTGTCCCCTGGCAGACCAATGACCCGCTTAATGTAAAGGGCACCAGGAGCATCTTGGGCGGCTTTTGGTGCCTTTAAGACGACGATTTCATTACGCTTAGGCGTAAAGTGCCGAATGGCAAACAAGCGCTGATTATTTTCCAAGGTAGGCTGCATTGAACCACCATCGACCCGATTATTAGATAACACAAAGGTGAATACGAGGTAGAAGATGCCTAAGAATACTGCCATCATTACCACAACATCGAAGAGAAACTTGCCTAGACTTTCTTCTTCAGCTTGTTTTTTTCTTTTTGTTTTAGCCATAAAGCTGCTCCTTTGAGATAGATATTGCTTAATTATAATCAAAATCTGCCCGCTTGCAAGAGGAAGTCAATTCTTCTCCCGGGCTTCAAAGAACTTACTGATTAGAAGCGTGTTGGCGATCATAAAAATGGCATCAATCACTAGCATGACCAGAACGACGAGGACCAAATCAGCACTGGTGTTATTGCCATTACTCTCGATAAATTCAAGAGGAGACGTAATGATATACATGACAAAATTCTTAGACTTAACTAGAATCCAGGCTAAAATAATAATCAGTAAGACATGAATAACTTGGAGTAGCGCTTGACTTGAAACACCAGGAATAAAGTCTAAGATTGCCTGGCTTGAAAAATTAAGGAAACTAATAAAGAGGTAACCAAAAAGCATAGTTAGGATAATTAAGGCCAGCGTACTTAAGCAGTTAAAGACCACTTTTTCTGAAATATGGTAGTGCCCGATCGTACTCAGGAAGTCGCCCAGGCTCGCACGCAAGCTGGGGTCAAGGAAAAGCGACAGTCCATAAACGAAAAGCGCTGGCAAGATGGCTAACAGCAGGTAATACCCCATAGTAGCAAGAGAACTTAGCATGTTATCCAGATAAAATAGCGGATCGCTGATTGGCGTTAGCCGCAAGGTTGGGCTACGATTAAACCGTTCATTTTGAATGCAAGTGATGAGATAAAAGACCAAGCTGAAAAATAGTACAAAAACCAGGTAAATGGCAAGCAGTCCAGAAAAGAAGTAAGTAATGTTGATGTTACCCAGGTAAGTGCCGTTAGGCATGTACTTAGCACCCTGGTTATCAAAGGTCAAGATACTAAGGACCAGGACCCCGATGCATTGAATCAACAACAGGGCATAAGCCCCTTTACTCTTTAAGTTAAATAATTTGGTAAATAAATGCTTAAAAACTGTCATTTTACTCCCTCTTTCTTGGCTGCGTATGCTGCTTATCTGTTCAGCTTACTGTAGCCTATTCGAAAAACTGCAAGTTATTTTTTCTCTCGGGCTTCAAAGAACTTGCTCATTAAGAAAGTATCAGCGACCAGAAAGACGATATCAATTGCCAGCATGACTAAAATTGAAATACCTAACTTGTTGCTGGCATTATCACCAGTCCCTAAAAAGAAATCAAGCGGCGAAGCAATTATCCGCGCTAGATACCCATTGGCCCGAGTTAGTAACCAAGCGATGAAAATGATCAAAACTAGCCTGATGATGCGCAGAACGGTCTTATTCGAAACATCCGGCAAGAAGTCTAGAATGGCGCTACTCGAAAAGTTTAAAAAGCTAACTATGAAGTATCCAAAAAAGCTGATTAAAATAAGTAACATCAAGATTCCCAGCAGGTTGAAAACAACGTCGCTGCCAAAGTTGATGTCGGCCCGTTGAAGAGCCGCTTGAAGATTTGAAAAATCAAGCTTCGTTACCTGTCGGAAGCTGGCATCAAACGTGTAAGAGGCCCCAAACAAAATAAAAATCGATAAAACGTTCAAAATTCCATAATAAGCTAAGGCCACAAAGGAACTGAGGATATTATCGAGATAAAAGGGGCTGTCGCTAATCGGCACTAAGCGGAAGGTCTGGTTCCGGTTGGTACGTTCATTGGCAATGCAGGTGGTAATATAAAAAACTGGGATAAAGAGAAAAGAAAGGGTTGCATAAGTCGCTAAGAGTCCGGGGAAGAAACTGGTAAAGGTATTATTTTTGATAGCTACTTCGGGAGAACCAACACTGATAAAAGTGATGATAGTTAGCGCCAGTGCAACTACAAATTGAATGAGCAGCATTGAATAAGCCTTTTTCGTTTTCGACTTAAACAGCTCAGCAAATAAGCGGTTAAAAATTGACATTATTCTTCCTCCCCCTGGTAAAGCCCCTCGTAGTATTCTTCAACGCTCACGTTGTTAGCCCTAATTTCTTCAGTCGACTTGTGTGCATAGATGGTGTTGCCCTTAATAATGACTACCTCATCGAGCATCGAAGCAATCTCATTAACAAAGTGGTCCGAAATTAGAATGGTGGCTTGTTCGTCCTTCCAGCGAATGATCGAGTTAATAATCTTCTTGCGGGCCATAGCATCAATCCCAGAGAAGGGCTCATCCAATAAATAGAGGTCAGCTTTACGGGCAAAGGTCAAAGCAATAACCAACTTTTCACGCATCCCCTTTGACATTTGCGATAATCGCATGTCTTGGTTCAACCGCATGAATTCAAGCAGTAAGCTAAACTCTTCCTTGTCAAAGTCTTGGTAAATCACTTCAAAAAACTTCACAATTTCTTTGACCTTGGTTGAGCCACCAAAGCCCGTTAAACCATCGGTAAAGGAAGTATGTTCCTTGCGCTCAGCTTCGCGGCTAAAGCCAGCGACCTTAACTACTCCCTGGTAATTCTTGGCCATGCTACAGATAATCCGCATGAGGGTGGTTTTACCCGCCCCATTCTCACCCAGAAGGGCCACGATCTTACCGGGAGTCAGGTCGAGGTTGATATCCGCTAAAATTGTTCTTTGGTTCTTCTTATAGCTTAAATCACTGATTTCTAAAAGATTTGCCATATTTTTACTCCTACTTTATGTATTCTTGCAAAATTGTACTAACTTGGTCGCTTTCCACGCCCAACTCCTTCATACTTTGGACAAATTTTGCTAATTCACTATTAATCAATTTCTGCTTGGTCTGCGCCAGCAAGTCAGTATCAGAGGTTACGAAGTTACCTTCGCCCCTTTTGGTATATAAAATACCCTCAACATTCATTTGTTGCAGAGCCCTTTGAACCGTATTGACATTAACTGTCAGCTGTACGGCCAGGTCACGCACCGAGGGGATTTTTTTACCGGGTTGCAGCTTGCCAGTAATAATTTGCCGGTAGAGGTACTGCTTGATTTGCAGGTAGATGGGAATGTTATCCTTGAATTCCACGAGTTCACCGTCCTTTTACACTGTATTATTTCTCTAATACACAACTAATAATAACTCTTCTTAATCTTTTATGCAATCTTTTTAATTCATTAGTTACAAGTTTAATTAAGCGCTGATTATTTTACTTTAACTGCATCGTGTTCCACAAGTTTGCCGTATTGCCCTTAATTACCTAAAAAGGCCGATAAAATCATTGCTAGCAATGATTCTCCCGCCTTTTTGTCGCTTAATAATAATTGTGCATAATTAGAATTGCTGGTTGAGCTAGGCAAAACCGTTGATTTAGCAGCTTTAGCAACAATAACAAACTTCAACAAAAAAGTACTTTTGCTACCTTTTTTGTTCCACTAGTGGTGGTTTTCGGCGTTCATTTTGACCATGTTGACCATCACATCAACCGCCTGATACATGGATTCTAACACGGTGTACTCAAAACGGCCATGCATGTTTTCTTCTCCCGCAAACAAGTTTGGGCAGGGTAAGCCCATGTAGGTCAACTGTGAACCATCGGTTCCGCCCCTAACCGGCTCCTCATTAATTGTTAGGCCCTCGGCCTGGTAGGCTGCTCTAGCCAAATTGACGATGTCCATTCGCTTTTCAAGTTCATCAGCCATGTTGTAGTATTGATCCCACATTTTTAACTTAATCCGCTCAACGCCAAAGTCTTTATTCATCTTATTAACCAGTGACTGCACTAGCTGCTTGCGTTGCTTTAGACCGGTGCGCTCAAAGTCGCGGATGATATAGTCCAAGTGGGCATTATCGACCGTTCCGGAAAAGTTCATTAGGTGAAAGAAGCCTTGGCGACCAGCGGTTTTTTCAGGGACTTCGTCCTGGGGCAGCTGCTTTTGGAAGTCTATTCCCACCTGAATCGCGTTAATCATCTGTCCTTTAGCAACTGCTGGGTGGACGTTGACCCCCTGGATATCAAGTCCGAATTGGGCCGCTGAAAAAGTACCCCAGTCGAGTTTACCGGGCGCTTCACCGTCAACGGTGAAGGCGAATTCAGCACCAAAATCGGCCACATCAAAATGACTGGCCCCGGTGCCAATTTCCTCATCTGGGGTGAAGGCGAGCCGAATCTTGCCATGCTTTATTTCTGGATGATTCAGCAGATATTCCGCCAAAGTGACCAGTTCAGCTATCCCGCACTTATCATCGCCCCCTAGTAAGGTATCGCCTGATGCAGTAATAATAGTTTGACCGCGGTAGTTTTTGAGCTTAGGAAAGATTTCTGGATCAAGGTAGAAGTCTGAATCGCCTAACTGAATTTTCGATTGACCATCATAGTTTTCATGCACCTGCGGTTGCACATTTGTGGCATTAAAATCAGCAGTATCACAATGGGCTAAAAAGCCCATAACTGGTACCTCACGGTCAATAGTGGCCGGAATTTCGGCGATTACACAGCCCGCTTGCTGGTTATAATGGACATCCGCCAAGCCTAATTCTTTCAGCTCGGGCATAATCACTTGCTTCTGGAAGTCCTCTTCACGCTTGCTTGATGGAAATCGCTCGGCATGTTCATCCGAGCGCGAATTAACCTTAACGTACTTTAAAAACCGCGGCAATAAATTTGAATATTCCATCTTACTCCTCTAATTAACCAAAATCTTGAAATGGATTAGTTGAAACCTGTGACTGGACAACGGGTATGGCCCTGCCCTGCGCGGCTAGCCACTGGTCCAGGCGCTCAGCTAATTTTTCTTTAAAAATCTTTTCGGTATAATGACCAGGATCAACCACTGTCAATCCGGCCGCAATCATATCATGTCCCGTATGGTAATAGACATCGCCAGTAATGAAGGCATCCAGCTGGTCATGAACGGCTTGGTGCCAGTACTTATTCCCATCACCGCAGATAAAGCTGACCGTTGAAATCGGCTTGTGATTATCAGCAGTAATTAAACGTACCAGCTTAATCTTCAGCTTTTCCTTAACGTAATAAGCAAATTCCTCTGCCGTCATCGACTGGTGCAATCTACCCTTGCGGCCAATTGCAATGCCATCGTCATCAGGGCAGAAAGGTTCAACATCTAGTAAATCTAACTCTTCGGCCTGCCAATCACTTGAACCATCTTGGGCCTTGTCGGAGTTAGTATGAATTGCATATACGGTAATTCCATGTTTGATCAGCTTAGCATAAATGGCATTTTGCGGGTCAGCAAAATCTAGGTTGGGGGCTGGACGGAAGATTAACGGGTGGTGGCTAATAATTAGGTTCACACCCTGGTCAATGGCCTCGTCAACCACCTGCATGCGGACGTCAAGGGTGGTCATGATTTTGGTCACTAATTGTTCCTTTGATCCAAGCTGAATTCCTATTGGATCACCGCTGCTAGCTATTTCTTCAGGGAAGTGGCGTTGCAGCAGCTGGATTATGTCGCTAACTTTGGTCATCTAGTACTCCTTTAATCATGGTAATTTCTTCTTTAATTTGCTTGATATGGACGCTATCCTTATTTTTAGCCTTATTTAGGTTAAGCAGTAGCTTTTCGTGATAGGATAACTGGTCGCGCCATTTTTGGATAAAAACGGGGCTTTTGGTCTGTAATAAAAAGGGGCCAAAGTAAATCTCTTCCGGACTTAATTCTACCTTAGTCCTGGCTTGTCGGGCCTTGATTAGTTCGTAGGTGTGACCAGCTTCAGCCACAATGCTTTCAGCGGTGATGGTATAGTCATGATCTAGCAGCCACTGCCGGACTCCAGGTTCACCCACATTTGGTTCTAGCACCAAAGTGGCAAAACTCATTCCTTTAAACCATGCCTCAGCTAAAATTTGTGTCATCAATTTGCCGCCCATTCCGGCAATAATGACGGTATCAACCTGGTCTGCTACCGTTATTGGTGCAAGGCCTGGACCCAAGCGAGTCGCAATTTTGGAGCTGAGGCCCGCCTGGCTAATGTCTGCCTGCGCGTTGGCCAGGGGGCCCTTAGCAATGTCGCTGGCGATGGCAAAATCGACTTTACCAGCCTTGACTAATTCAATTGGTAAGTAGGCGTGGTCGGTCCCGATATCGGCAATCCGGGCGCCCACGTCAACCATGCTTGCTAGCATCTTTAACCGTAAATTCACTCTATAACCCACCTTCTCTGTACTAAAATTTTAGCATACTCTGCTAGCTAAAGGGCGAAAAAATCGTCCCCGGTCTTTTTAACTTGTGTTAGCATATAATTGATAATTAATTAGTAGAGAGGAAATATTCAATAATGGACAGAACCGAACGTGTGACTCTAACCAACATGTGTATGATTACCGCCAATCACCAAATTTTGGTTTTAGACCGCAAGGATCCTACCTGGCCGGGACTGACCTTTCCCGGCGGCCACGTCGAAGCTCATGAATCCTTTCATGATGCTGTCGTGCGTGAAGTTAAAGAAGAAACCAATTTAACCATCACGGATCCCCGTCTTTGCGGGCTTAAACAGTTTTATGATGACCAGAATCAGCGCTATCTAGTCTTCTTTTACATTGCAACTAAATTTCAGGGAACAGTCAAGTCTTCCCCTGAAGGTAACCTAACTTGGATGACCCAGGAAGAACTGCTTACTCACCAACTGGCTGAAAACTTTGACCGCGACCTCCTGGTATATTTCGATCAAACGCGGCAAGAACATTTACTCGATGGCGAGCGTGACGAGCCATTTTAGTAGTAAATTTAGTAGCAAACCAAAAAACTAGCTGATTGAACAGCTAGTTTTTTGGTTAAGTTTTGGCATTTTTAATCTAAAAAGTCACGCAGTTGGTTGGAGCGACTTGGGTGGCGCAACTTGCGCAAAGCCTTGGCTTCAATTTGCCGGATTCGTTCACGGGTAACACCAAAAACTTTCCCAACTTCTTCCAGAGTTCTGGTTCGACCATCATCAAGGCCAAAACGCAGGCGCAAAACATTTTCCTCTCGATCGGTCAACGTATCAAGCACTTGTTCCAGTTGTTCCTTAAGCATCTCATAGGAAGCATGTTGCTCTGGACTGGTTGCATCCTTGTCTTTGATAAAGTCACCCAAGTGTGAATCGTCTTCTTCACCGATTGGGGTTTCCAGTGAAACGGGCTCCTGCGCGATCTTCAAGATGTCGCGCACCTTGGCGGTTGGCATGTCCATTTCAGCACCAATTTCTTCTGGTGTTGGTTCTCGGCCCAAATCTTGCAGTAACTGTCGTTGGATCCTAATTAACTTGTTGATGGTTTCAACCATATGAACGGGAATTCTGATTGTCCGGGCTTGATCGGCAATCGCACGGGTAATCGCTTGCCGAATCCACCAGGTAGCATATGTTGAGAATTTGAAGCCGAGACTATAGTCAAACTTGTCTACAGCCTTCATTAGCCCCATATTTCCTTCTTGAATCAAGTCCAAGAAAGACATTCCACGTCCGACATAGCGTTTAGCAATTGAAACAACCAGACGCAAGTTAGCCTCAGCTAATTCTTGCTTGGCTTCTTCATCGCCCTTCTCAATGCGCTTGGCCAGAGAAATTTCTTGGTCCGCTTTAAGTAGCGGTACCCGTCCAATTTCCTTTAAGTACATGCGGACCGGATCATTCATGCGGACACTCGATGGTGCCGACATATCCTTTAATTCTGCTTTTTCAACGTCTTTTTGTTTTTTTAGGGCAAGCTTAGAAGGTTCGCCCTGGTCGTCTACGATACTGATGCCATTATCTTCAAACTCTTGCACCAGTTGGTCAACGGCCTTACCTTCTAGATCATATGGTGTGACTAGACGGTCAACAAATTCGGTTTCGGTAATCGCCTTATCCTTTTTAACGTCTTTGACCACCTGTTTAACTAGCTGATCTAAAGATAGTTCTTCTTTTTTGCTGGTTTTTTTCTTTTCTACCACAATAAGCCCCCCTTTAACCCTGAATTCTTTTTAACTGCAAAATTTTCTGCGTAATCGCCATAATTTCTTCCGTATCCATTTTTCTTTTTGCGTCCTGCAACTTGCTTAGCTGCTCACGCAATTCAGCATTAACGCGGCGTCTTTTTAAGGCGTTTACTTGTTCATCAATTTCGCGATCAGAAAAATCCTGGGGCATGTCTGTCATTTCAGCATTTACTATTATACCTTGAAGTTGCTCAGGAATAAAATTTAAAAAACTATTGACGGTTGGTTTTTCCTGTTCTGCACAAAAATTTAACCATAATTCAGCCAAGTTCTGGTAATCCTGGTCGGGAAACAAAAACTGCTGCTGCAACAGATAGTCACGCGCGTGGTCAGAATGCATGAACAGGTAAAGCAAGCGCGTTTGTACTGGATCATTAGCCCGGACCGCTGTTTCGCTTGCTGGTGCATAATTTGCTTGTTCGGCTAGGTCTGCTGCTAATGGGACGGTTTTACGTCTTTGAGCCATATTATTTTGGCGCCGATAGCGCAACAGGTTGACCTTGAGCGAATCACGTGCAACGTTCTGTTCTCGGGCTACTTTGTCTAGGTATAAATCTTGCTCAACCGGATTTGGTAGTTGGGCAATTGCTCTAATTGCCTCATCCAAGTAGGCTAGTTTTTCTCGGTCATTGTCCAGGTTGTATTTTTGCGTCAAGCGTTTTAAAAAAAAGTCAGTCGGCGTCAGTGCACCCTTAACTTCATCGAGGTACTTGGCACTGCCGTATTTTTTGACGTAGTCATCGGGATCCAACTTTTCCGGCAAAACAACAATTCCCAAGTTAAAACCACCCGTTTGAGCAAACATTTTGGCCGCCCGCTCCTCAGCGTGGATACCTGCTTCATCACCATCATAGTTGATAATAATATTATTAGTAATCCGACGCAGCATATACACTTGCTGGTCCGTCAGACTGGTTCCCATTGAGGCAATGCCAGACTTAACCCCAGCCTTGTAGGCTGCAATCACGTCCAGATAACCTTCATAGAGAATCAAGTGTCCTTCACTGCGTGCCGCTTTTTTCGCCTCAGCAAAATGAAAGAGAACCTTAGACTTTTCAAAGAGCTTGGTTTCAGGGCTGTTAATATATTTAGCCTCGGTCTTGTCTTTAGTCAGTCGGCGACCGGAAAAGCCGATGACGTAGTCACCTTCATTGGTTAACGGAAACATCAGCCGGTCACGGAAGCGATCAAACATTTCCCCCGCTTTGCTTTGGACAAAGAGACCACTATCTAGCAGGTCCTTATCCTGATAGTGATGTCCCCGCAAGTAGGTCAAAAGCAGGTTATTCTGCTTGGGCGCGTAGCCAATTCGAAAATGATCGATGATGTCCGCACTGAGATCCCGTTCCTGGGCATAATCGAGCCCGCGTTTACCTGCATTAGTTGAAGCCAACACGCGGTGATAGAAGTCAGCTGCCGCCTCGTTGATTTTAATTAGCACATTGGAATATTTAGCCTTTTGCTGGGCAAATTCCTCAATTTCAATATGGGCTAGATCTGCCGCTTTCTGTACGCTTTCGGGAAAGGTCAGGTTTTCCTGTTCCATCAAAAAGTTGAACACATTACCGCCCTTACCGCAGCCAAAGCATTTAAAGAATTGCTTCCCCTCGTTAACGGTAAAAGAAGGAGTTTTTTCTTCGTGAAAAGGACAGAGGCCCACATAGTCCTTACCCTTCTTCTCAAGAGATACGTATTGGCTGATGACGTTGACAATATTGATATTATCACGGACTTTAGCAATTGTTTGCTCTGGGATTAATCCAGCCATCTGTTCACCTTCTGTTGTCGAATTATTTAATTACCAGCTTACTTAGGTCACCTAGCTGCTCAGTCAGCTGAGCCACTGTATTAAGTTGAGCTAGCCGGTTGTTCTTTTGTGCTTCATCTTTGTCCATAATTAGGTTAGTTTCGAAGTAGTGGTTGATTATTGGTTGGAGGTCCACAAAAGCATCATACAGGTCCGTTAAATCACTGATGGTCCGCAGCTTTTCAACAGCATCGTAGAGCTCTTGCTCACTGCTGTTGGTAAACAACCTTGGCTCAACCATAGTTTGTCCTTGGTATTGGGCTTTTTTCAAGATGTTATTGATCCGAATTAGACTTTCAACAACCGGTTTGAATTGGTTGTCATCATGGTGTAATTGCAGAACGTTAGCCGCTGCCAAAATCTGAATTGGATCTTGCTGGCTGGAAGCTAAGACGGCATCGATAATGTCATACTTGAACTTATTCTTTTGCAGGTACTGGTTGATGCGATCGCGAATGAAGGAGGCGATTTCTTCGTCCTGATCATCCGTTTTCGGCATCTTAGCCGGCGTTTGCCCATCAAGAGCACGCACTAGTTCCGGTAGAACTTCATTGAATGGCAAGGACCACTGTTGGTTCAGCAGGATGCGGACAATCCCATAGGCATAGCGTCTAAGGGCGTATGGATCGTTGGATGAGCTGGGGACCATTCCGGCGGCAAAAAAGGTAATGATTGTATCCAGCTTGTCTGCAATTGCCAATAACGAGCCAACCACCGACTGTGGTAGTTCACCTTCTGCCGTTTTCGGCATGTAGTGCTCTTTAATTGCCAAAGCAACGTCAGCCTTCTCTCCGGCCAGACTTGCATAGTGCATACCCATGACGCCTTGAAGTTCCGCAAATTCACCGACCATTTGGGTTACAAGGTCAAACTTGTATATTTCACTTACCCGGTCAAAGTCAGCTAAAGTTTGCTCGTCCAGTTCCCACCGCTGGGCCAGGAATTCACCAATGATGCGCACGCGCTGCATTTTTTCGGCCATTGATCCAACCTTGTCATGGAAGGATACATTAGCTAATTTTTGGACAAAATGGCTCAGCGGATATTTACGGTCTTCATCATAAAAGAATTGGGCGTCATCAAGTCGAGCAACTAACACCTTTTCATTACCGGAAACAACATTATCTAAAAAGTCCCGGGTACCATTACGGATTGAAATAAAGTGGTTGATCAATTGCCCTGCCTGGTTATAGACCTCGAAATAGCGCTGGTTATCCTTCATTGAGGTGATCAGTACTTCTTGGGGCATCTGCAAATACTTCTCATCAAAGGAACCGGCAAAAACAGTGGGGTATTCCACCAGGTTGGTCACTTCTTCAAGCAGGTTCTGGTCAAGTTTGATTTTCCAGTTATTTTGCTGGACCAGGTCCTTCATCTGGTCCACAATCATTTCCTTGCGCTTATTAGCATCTACAACTACAAACTGGTCTTTAAGTGCATCCTGGTAGTCCCCAGCGTTTGCCAAGACAACCGAATCACCTAAGAAGCGATGGCCCTCGGTTTTACGGCCGGCCGTAATATCCAGAATTTTAACGGGAATTACTTCGCTACCATACAGGGAAACTAACCAGTGCAGTGGTCGCACAAACTCGAAGTCCTGTGAGTCCCAACGCATCTTAGTCGGAAAAGTTAGCGTTTTAACTACATCGCTCATCCCCATAAGAATTTCATTGGCCTTTTTACCCGTTTTTTGGAGATGAATGTAGGCGTACTCAGTTCCCTTGAGTTCTTCGAAGTAAATATCGTCCGTCGTCATCCCTTGACCGCGAACAAAGCCTTGAGCCGCCTTAGTCCAATTCTGCTCCGCGTCGAGCGCAATCTTTTTTGCGGGGCCCTTTTTGACCTCATCAATGTCATCCTGCTTTTCTGCTAAGTCTTCAACCAGGATGGTTAGCCGCCGCGGCGTTGAAAAGGTTTTAATTTCTTTAAAGGATAAGTCATTTTCCTGAAGAAATTTTTTCGTTTTGGCTGCCAACTGATTAACACTGCTGGTTACCACGTGAGCTGGCATCTCTTCTATACCAACTTCAAACAAATAGTCTTTAGTCATAATCAAGACCTGCTTTCTTATCTTCTGCATTCTTTAACAGTGGGAAGCCACGTTTTTCACGTTCTTCAACATAAGCCACTGCTACTTCATGAGCCAGATTTCTAATTCTGGCCAAATAGCCGGCACGTTCGGTCACGGAGACTGCTCCGCGTGCGTCTAGCAAGTTAAAGGTGTGTGAACATTTTAAAATATAGTCGTAAGCTGGTTGTACCAAGCTTAACCCGATTAATTCTTTAGCCGTTCGTTCATAAATATCAAAAAATTCCACGAGATCAGCCTGGTTAGATTTTTCAAAAGCATACTTGGAATTTTCATATTCAGCTTCCTTAAAAATGTCACGGTAGAGCACGTTGTCATTCCACTGCAGGTCAAAAACGGAATTTACATCTTGAATATAGGAGGCCAGCCGCTCAAGTCCATAAGTGATTTCACTCATCGTGGGTTTAACCTCTAATTCGCCGACTACCTGGAAATAAGTGAACTGGCTAACTTCCATGCCGTCCAACCAAACTTCCCAACCTACTCCGGCACATCCCATTGACGGATTTTCCCAGTTGTCTTCTACGAACCGAATGTCATGCTCTAGCGGGTTAATGCCTAACACTTGCAGGCTATCCAAATAATACTGTTGAATATCTGCTGGAGCAGGCTTAATAACCACCTGAAATTGGTGGTGTTGGAATAACCGGTTCGGGTTGTCCCCGTAGCGGCCATCTGCAGGTCGTCTTGAGGGCTCGACATAGCAAGCTGCCCAAGGTTCGGGCCCGACTGCACGTAAAAAGGTATAGGGACTCATTGTACCTGCCCCCTTTTCAACATCGTAGGAAGGCATTACCAAGCAGCCCTTGGAAGACCAAAATTCTTCCAATTTAAAAATCATTTCTTGAATAGTTAATTTTTTCTTTGTCATTGTTAATTCCTCCCTGCATCAGGCATAAAAAAAGCCTATGCAACAGCTGCATAGGGACGATTCAATCGCGGTTCCACCCTAATTCAGGGAATATCTTCCCTGCTCTTAATTCGCTTGACTAGAGGTGCCTCTTCCCAGGTGTCCTTACACTAACTGACACTCGCTTAAACTGGTACTTTTTAAATTCCTCATCATTATCAAAACACAAGAATATTCTATCATATTAGGCTAGTAATCTAAAGCACTAGACAAATAAATTCAATTCATCTAAAAATTTCTTAGTCTTCAAATTCAGGTCAATTGTATCTTGGTAGATCCGATCGATTGCCTTGCGGGTACTGTGCTTGATATTCTTACTGATTTGGATTGAACCCAGGCGCTCATACGGGAGCAGCCCAATTGTTCTTAGAACCGCTGTTTCTTTGGGATTTAAATGTAGGCGATCAGCATCTGTAAAAAAGTGCTGGCTACATAAGATACCTCCCTGCTTAATCGAGTAATCGAAATCCCCCTGGTCACGGCCACAAACAAGGCAGTGGCGCAATTCCGGTTCAACGCCGTATGCTGCTAGCAACTGCATCTGTACTATTTGGGTAATCATTTCGGCATCTGCCCCCTGGTCGATTTTTTGCAGGGCAAAAACAGCCAAGTCATTGTACTTACCTAAACTTTGGTATTCAGTAAAGGCGTGGTCAATGAGGTCAAGGATGAATGAGGCATAAGCATTTTTAGTCAGATCGCTAAAAAGCCCGTCAAATTGCTTGATGTTTTTGTAGGTACGCAGCGTGCTGAGCCCCTGGCCTGAGGTATAAAGCACGTAAGTTCCATAAGAAAAATTGAGCAAAGCAGCGCTCAACTTTGACTTTGGCTTCAAAGCTCCCCGGGCGATCATGGTAATGATGCCGTTGTTTTGGGTCATGATTTTTGCTAATAAATCCGCTTCATGGTACTTTTGCCGCTTAAAAACAATCCCCTGAACTTCCTTCAGTTCACGTGCCATTTCACGAAAGATCCTTTTTACTATAACCAATCTGCTTCAAAAACCTCGGATCCGAACGCCAGTTGCGCTGGACCTTGACCCACAAACGGAGATTGACCTTTTCACCTAACAAATTTTCAATTTGCTTGCGCGCATTAATGCCAATCTGCTTGAGCATTTTGCCTCCTTTGCCAATAATAATCCCTTTTTGCCCGCTTTTTTCAACATAAATCGTCGCCTCAATTTGTAGCTTATTCTTTTCATGTTGATTCATCCGTTCAACCCAAACGGCCGCAGCATGAGGAACTTCCTCAGCAGTTAGTTGGAGTAGTTGCTCGCGAATTAATTCAGCCACCATAAAATATTCCGGTCGGTCGGTAATTTGGTCAGGATCATAGTAGTTGGGTCCTTCTGGCAAGTACTTGTACAGCACCTGGGTTAAGTCCGTAATACCGATCCCCTGAGTAGCTGAAATGGGCAAGAATTCCTTGAAGATGTTTAGGTGGCGGTAAGCATCGATTAATGGGAGTAATTCGTTGGGGTGGACCTGGTCGACCTTGTTAATCAAAAGCAGCACTGGTACCGCAGTCTTCTTCAAAAGCTCGATAATATATTCGTTTCCTGCCCCAATCTCTTCTGGTTCAACCATGAACAAAATTAAATCGACGCCGTTAAGAACAGACAGACTGGCCTGGTCCATGTATTGATCGAGTTCCAAGTGTGGCTTAAAAACACCCGGTGTATCAACAAAAACAACCTGCATGTTGGTAGTCGTGTAGATACCAGAAATCTTATTCCGGGTTGTTTGCGGCTTATTCGAAGTAATCGCTACCTTTTGGCCCACTAAATAATTCATTAACGTCGACTTGCCTACATTGGGGCGCCCAACTAGCGCTACAAAACCGGATTTATTTTTTGTGTTTTCAGCCATTATTTACCTCTACCTTGGTCTAACTGGTCTGGATACAGGGGAAGTCCGTACTTTTCTAGGACGCTCCCCTGGATACCAAACATTTCCTTTGCTTCATTTGGGTCAATATGATCATAACCGTTTAAATGCAGAAAGCCGTGAACTAGGGTATAGCCAAATTCACGGTCCCACCCCGTACCATATTCTTTACTATGCCGGTTAATTACTGGAGGACACAGAAATAAATCGCCGATGTCCTGGTAAAAATCCGCGTCTTGGCCAAAAACAGCCAGGTCAAGCTGGTCTTCACCATCTTCAATGGCAAACGAGATAACATCGGTCGGTCGATCTTGCCCGCGATATTCCCGGTTAATTGCCTGACTACGTGCTTCAGCGATAAAGTTAACGCTCATTTCCAGATTGGTTGCGGGGGCTACTTCTTTTTTGGCAAGTATGAGTAGTTCATCAATCCAGTTCTGCCAATCGTGCTCCTGATCTTGCAAAAAGCCAACTTCGTCATTATAAGTAATATCAAGTGGAGCCATCAACTTTGTTCTTCTTCCTGTTCATAAGCGTTAATTATCTTGGCAACAACCGGGTGACGCACAACATCATTTGCAGAAAAGTGAATAAATTTGACCTGGTTAATTTGCTTTAAAATGTGCTGTGCATCGATTAAGCCACTGTGCTGCCGGCCAGGTAAGTCAACCTGAGTCATATCGCCATTGACAATCATTTTGGAATTGAAGCCCAGCCGCGTCAAAAACATCTTCATCTGCGCATCAGTGGTATTTTGGGCTTCATCCAAGATAACAAAAGCATCATCTAAAGTCCGGCCACGCATGTAGGCTAACGGCGCAACTTCAATCACGCCGCGTTCCATCAAGTGGTCGGTGGTGTTGGTCCCCAAAATGGCATAGAGGGAGTCATAGATTGGCCGCAAGTAGGGATCGACTTTTTCCTTCAAGTCTCCCGGCAAAAAGCCTAAGGACTCACCAGCCTCAACAGCTGGTCGGGTCAACACAATGCGTGAAACTTCGCCCCGCTTAAAGGCTGCAATGGCACAGACAACCGCAATGAAAGTCTTACCAGTTCCAGCTGGCCCAATGCCAAAGACGACATCATTTTTGGCAATGGCTTCAACGTACCGCTTCTGGCCCATATTTTTGACTCTAACCGGGCGGCCTTTAGCATCCCGAATTAAAATTTGCTGGTAGAGGTCAGGAAAATATTCGGTAGTCCCCTTATCTGCCATTTTCATTGCACTAACTACGTCAGGGGCACTAATGTTAATCTTGGCGCTCACGACCTGGTCTAGAGCCCGCAAGACCGCAAGAACTTTGTTAGTTGGGGCTTCATCGCCCGCAATGGTAATTTGGCTGCCTGTATCGACGACACTGACGTCGTAATTTTCAGCTAGCAGGTTTAAGTTGCTATCATTTACTCCAACTAGTTTTTGAATATTTTCTGGATTTCTAGGAATAAAATTGGTTTGGGACAAGTTTGGCTCCCTTTCTTAACTTAATTGATCTTGAACTGCCTTAGCAGCAGCTTTGCCATCTGCCTTACCCTTGATTTTGGGCATTAACGCCTGCATAACTTTGCCGAAGTCAGACTTCCCCTGGGCGCCAACTGCAGTTATGGTTGTAGCCACGAGTTTAGCAAGTTCAGCCGCAGACAACTGCTGGGGCAAATAATTTGTGACAATCGCCAACTCTTTTTTAGTTTCTTCAACTAAGTCTGTGCGGCCACCCTTGGTATATTCTGCAATTGACTCTTCCCGCTGCTTTTTTTCACGGTTAAGTACCGTCAGCTCTTCATCAGCATTCAATTCATGTTCAACCTTGATTTGTTCATTCATCAAGGCCGACTTGATCAGGCGCACTGTGTTTAGTTTGATCTGATCGCGCTCTTTCATGGCATCCTTCAGATCAGCTGTAATCTGTTCCAATAAGCTCACCATAACCCCTTCTTTCCATGCGTACCTAGTTAAATTATAGCAAATCTACCGTCTAGTAGAAAAAATAAATTACTATCTACGGTAAACAAACGCTTAAGACTAAAAAACGACCTCTATTCTTTACGGATAGAAGTCGTTTCTCTAAGTACTAATAATGTTTGCGTTTGCGAGCTGCTTCAGATTTAAGCTTTCTACGTACGCTAGGTTTTTCGTAGAATTCGCGCTTACGGTATTCTTGCAAAGTACCACTTCTGGAAACGGAACGTTTAAAACGACGAAGAGCATCATCAATAGACTCGTTTTCGTGAACGACTGTCTTGGCCATATGTGATCCCTCCTTCCATTTCTTGACGTTGCCGTCATGGATTTACTTAATTATATCAAACCAAATTAATCGGTCAATACGTAGAGGCAATGTTTTTTAAAAAGATTGCTCAATTTCTCATTTAATTAACATTAAATCTGTTAAAGACCGGGGCTAAATTGTATAATTAAAAGAAAAAAGGAGCTTACTATGGTTGAAGAAACACCAAAAAAAGAAGTCAACATCGTTATTATCTCTGATTCTGCTGGCGATACCGCCTTTAACAATGCAGTGGCCGCTGCGGCCCAATTCCCTGACGCACAGGTCAATTACCGGCGCTATCCCTTCATTTTTAACCAAGAAAAATTAACTGAAACACTTGCCGAAATAGTCCAGTTTCCTAACCTGGTAATTATCTATAGCCTGGCTAAGGATGAGATGCAAATTCCGATTATCCGCTTCGTGCGCGAGCACCATATTGAGAGCGTGGACATTCTTTCTCCAGCTATGGAAGCAATTCAAAAAATAACTGGGCTCCACCCCCAAAACAAGGTTGGCGCCCAGCACAAAATGAACCAGAAGTATTTTGACCGCATTTCAGCCATTGAGTTTGCGGTGATGTACGATGATGGTAAGGATCCCAAGGGCTTTTTAGAGGCTGATGTGGTTCTCCTAGGCGTGTCCAGAACTTCTAAGACCCCCCTGTCACTCTTTTTAGCCAATAAAAACATTAAGGTGGCCAACCTTCCTCTAGTTCCTGATACCCATATTCCTAAGGAAATTTACCAAATTGATGCCAAAAAAATCATTGGTCTAACCAATGACCTGTCCGTCTTAAATGAATTTAGGCGGCAACGGATGATTTCTTATGGGCTAAATCCAGATACGGTGTATTCCAACACAGATGCAATCAAAAATGAACTCAATTCGGCGCAAAAGCTTTATGATGAATTAGGCTGCTATGTGATTAATGTTGCCCACCGCTCAATCGAGGAAACGGCGGCCTTAATCATGAAGCACTTAGGAATTGAGGAATAGCGTACTTTAAGACGATAGTCCTAGCGTCGAATAAGTTTTATGAGGTAAGGCAAATGACTGATTCACAAGAAAAAAATAATTTAGCTACTGCAATTTTTGCTGGCGGGTGTTTTTGGTGCATGGTAGAACCCTTTGATTCATTGCCAGGAATTAAAAAAGTGGTTTCGGGCTATACCGGTGGCCATGTTCCTAATCCCACCTATGAACAAGTTGCAAGTGGTCTAACTGGCCACACGGAAGCAGTCGAAATCACTTACGACCCACAAATAATATCATATGAAACCCTGCTGCAATACTATTGGCAGGTAACTGATCCAACTGATGCAATGGGGCAGTTTCAAGATCGTGGTGACAGCTACCGGCCAGTCATCTACTATCATTCACCAGCCCAAAAAGCTGCAGCAGAACAGTCTAAGCAAAACTTGCAGGCTAGTGGGAAGTTCGACCAACCCATTGTTACGGCAATCGAGCCCGCTAAACCTTTTTATCCTGCTGAGGACTACCACCAAGACTTCTACAAGAAGAATCCCGCCCGTTATGCCCTGGAAGAATCGGGTGGCCGGACCGACTTTATTAAAAGAAACTGGCAAAAATAAAGTAGACAATCAGGATACTGGTTGTTTTTTGCATAGTTCCAGTAACTTTTGGTAAACTAATTTACGTTTATTAAGCAAGTTTGATAAAAGGTTATAAGGTAATGGATAAACTCGACACATTCAACCGACGTTACAGTCTGCTTTCAAAAATTTCAGCTTCATTTTTTTATTCTTTAGCGGTTGCGTTTGCTTTGAACTTCTTTTGGGCACCCGGTCACATGTACTCTTCTGGCGTTACCGGGTTTGCCCAGCTGGTCAACACGATGAGTGAACGTTTTTTGCCAGTAACCTTGACTACTTCGACCATGTACTTCGCCCTGAACGTGCCCTTATTGCTGCTAGCCTGGTTTAAGATTGGCCATAAGTTTACCTTCTTTACTATTATTACCGTTATTCTAGGTTCCTTAATGATGCGCCTGATTCACCCGGTGGACATGCATGTTGATCCTCTGGTCTGCGCCATCTTTGGTGGCATGATAAATGGTCTGGGAACCGGTTTTGCCTTAAAAAACGGCATCTCGACCGGTGGCCTTGATATTATCGGTATCGTGATTCAAAAGAAAACGGGCACCAGCTATGGTAAAATCAGTATCTTAATTAACCTAGTGATTATTGCCGCAGCAGGCTTTGCTTTTGGTTGGACGCGTGCTCTTTATTCGGCTCTGACCATCTTTATCAACGGTCGGGTCATTGATACGATTTACACCCAACATCAAAAAATGCAGGTAACCATTGTAACTGAACAACCCCAGGCGATTATTGATGGTGTCCAAGAAAAAATGCATCGCGGCATCACTATTTTTCACGATGTTGAAGGAGCATATAGTCATATTGAAAAGAAGGTTTTAATCACGGTGATTGACCGCTATGATATGTACGACATCTTACAGATTGTCAAAAAGAGCGATCCCTACGCATTTATGAGCGTTACTGAGGTTGAACGCGTATACGGTAGCTTCAAAGAACAAGAAATTGTCTAAAAAAGTGCACTTCCAAAAGGAGGTGCACTTTTAAGGTTATTCAAATAATTGCTTATACTCACCATAACCGCGTTTAGCAAGTTGTTCATATGGGATAAAGTCCAATGCTGAAGAATTGATACAATACCTTAAGCCGCCGCGATCAACTGGCCCATCGTTAAAGACGTGTCCCAAGTGAGAGTCAGCATCAGGACTCTTAACTTCGGTTCTTTCCATGTTGTGCGATTGGTCGCGCCGGTATATCAACTTGGCGATCGGTTTAGTAAAGCTGGGCCAGCCGCAACCAGCATCATACTTGTCTGTACTCGAAAAGAGCGGTTCACCCGATACCACATCGACATAGATGCCCTTTTGATCGAAGTTGTCATACTTACCCTGGAACGGGTAATCAGTTGCTCCATGTTGCGTTACCTCAAGCTGTTCGGTCGTCAGTTGCTGCAATTTTTCATTTTTCTTTGCTTGTTCCATTTACTATCACCACCTACCATAACTATAGCAAACTTTACGTAATTACTTGGTTTAGCGGTCTCATAAATTAATGTTATCTTAAATCTCACTTTTGGTAAAACTAGGTTATAATTATTTCAGTACAAAATATAGAAAGGTTAACTATAACTATGCCAAAATTAAGCCCAAATTTATCGGGAAAGATTAATTCCAAGATCAAAAATTTGCCTTCTTCGCAAATTCGTTCTTTTAGCAAAGGAATTGCCCAAATTCCGGAGATAATCATGTTGACGGTTGGTGAACCTGACTTAAATACGCCTGAGCACATTAAGCAAGCTGCAATCACAGCCATTGAAGATAATGATTCACATTATGCCCCCGAAGCTGGGAAAATGGCCTATTTAACGGCAGTTAGCACTTACCTGCAAGAAAGCTTGGGTGTATCCTATGATCCCAAAAGTGAAATCTGTGCAACTGTTGGCGTTTCCGGCGGTTTAAATGTCACTTTTATGGCACTCTTCAATCAAGGCGATAAAGTTATTGTCCCTACTCCGGTTTGGGAAGTGTACTTTGGCATTATTAAAATGGCGGGAGGAGTACCTATCCAAGTAGATACATCTGCTGACAATTTTATTCTGACAGCGGAAAAATTAACCCAGACTTTGGAAAACGAAGGTAACGGGGCTAAAGCAGTTGTTTTGACCGATCCTTCTAACCCAACTGGCCGGGTTTATGCACAGAGCGAACTCAAAGCTTTAGCCCAGGTTATCACTGCATATGGCCTGTACGCTGTTAGTGATGAAATCTACGCCGAATTAACTTACGACCACAAAAAGCACTATTCACTTACCCAAATTATTCCGGATCGCACGATTCTCGTATCCGGCCTATCAAAAAGTTTTGCCATGACGGGCTGGCGGATCGGCTACATTGCCGGGCCAGCGGAAATAATGGCAGCGATTATTAAAATCAATTCCTTCCTCATTACTTCGGTTACCGATAATGTTCAGGCGGCTGCAACCGAGGGCTTAAGAGCTGGTGAAAAAGACTATGCCGCAGCCCGTGCAACCTATGGCAAACGATTACATATTGTTCAAACTGGACTAGAACAAAATGGTTTTGAAATGGCTGTTCCAGAGGGCGCCTTTTATATTTTTGCCAAGATTCCCAGTGCTTTTGGTAGTGATGATGTTGCCTTTGCCAATGATCTGGCTACTAAGGCTAAGGTTGGGGTGGTTCCAGGAAGCTACTTTGGAGCGGGCGGACAAGGTTATGTCCGCTTGTCTTACGCCTCGTCAGAAGAAAAGTTGCAGACCGCAGTTGACCGGATTACCAACTATGTTAAGCAGAGCCTATAACTTAAAGTGCTTATTTTTGGGTTTATTCCAGCTAGTAGTTTAAACTTTATTTAGATGATTTTATTTTTTTAAGAGAGGACCAATTATGCAAATTACGATGAGACAAGAGAAGCTAGCAACTAATGGTCAACCACCGCTAGTGGGAGATCAATTACCAGACTTTAACTTAACCGTGTCCGATGGTTCAGTTCAGCGTGCGGCCAACCTGATTACCAAGCCAACCCTCATTAGTGTTGTGCCTAATATTAATACGAGTGTTTGCAGTATTTCAACTAAGCGCTTTAATGGCGAAGTTGACAAGTATGATGGCATCAACTTCTACACCATTTCAACTAACACCACTGATGAACAGAAGAATTGGTGTGCTGCTGAAGGCGTGAAAAAAATGAAATTGTTGTCGGACAAGGAGCTCGACTTTGGTAAAAAGATGGGTCTCTACGTTGAAGCTGCTGGAATTGATGCCAGAAGTATTTGGATTGTTGATGCCGACCGGAAGGTACTCTACCAAGAATTGATTCAAGAAATGACCAATGAACCAAACTACGATGCAGCTTTAACCTTTTTAGACAGCTTGAAGTAGTTGTTTTAAAAAGAAAAAGCGGTTAGGGTAATACCCTAACCGCTTTTTACTTGCTTAAAAAATAGGTTTACTTAATACTTGCCAAGTTGTAAAGGACTGGTCTTTCAAACTAAATCCTGCAGGCTGAAGTATGTATTCTTTAGCCTTTAAAACCAACGGTGACGAATTGGCAATGGTCAAGTCCGTTAGAGGCACCCAGAGGGCGCCTAACGAGTCCTGACCAGAAAACTGGTCCACGCTGCTTGAACATTTCCCTTAGTCTGCTCAATATCATAAAGCACACAAATGTGCTGGTTGTAGTGCCAACTTTCATAATCCCATGGATATTTAAAGGATGTAACTCCAACTTGCTTAAACGCTAAAGCCGTTAATCCGGTTTCCTCACGAACCTCGCGCACGACCGCTTCAGTCAATGCTTCACCGTCCTCCAAGCTACCACCAGGCAAGTCGTAGCGGTTAATATAGGGGCCGCCCGTTTTTTTGATAACCAGCAGCTTTTGCTGGTCGGCGATTATTCCGTAGCAGCCAAAGGCACGGTGATATTTGGATGACATGTGCTTGTTCCCTCTTGTTTTTATTTTTCGTCCCAATCAGTGTTAGTTCCATATTCCTCTTCTGCCTGCTTTTCTAGGCTGGCATTGGTCTTAACCACACTATCTTGATACTTACTCTCAATCTCAATACCCAGGTCGGACAGCTGCTGGTCCGTTACCGGGGCCGGAGCGTGCATCATTGGTTCAGCTGCATTGGCATTCTTAGGAAAGGCTAGAACATCGCGGATGTTATCCTTTTCGGCTAGCAACATAGCAAAACGATCGAGCCCAATTGCTAAACCAGCATGTGGTGGAAAGCCCATGTCCAGTGCCTCAAGCAGATAACCAAATTGCTCATAAGCCCGTTTCTTAGAGAAGCCCAGTGCTTTAAGCATCTTTTCCTGGATTGACCGCTTGTGGATCCGGATTGACCCCCCGCCAAGCTCATCTCCGTTCATGACGATGTCATAGCTGCGGGCATGGGCTTGGTGCGGATCGGTTTCAAGAAGCTTGATCCCCTCGTCATCCGGCATGGTGAAAGGATGGTGCGCTGCGATCCATCTGCCAAAGCCCTCATCATACTCAAAGAGCGGCCAATCAACCACCCAGACAAAGTCAAAGACATTTTTAGGAATAATCCCCGTTTCCTTGGCAAATGTCCGGCGCAGATAATCGAGTGAATCGCAACAAACTTTCCACTTGTCAGCCACAAAGACCAGCAATTCACCGCCCTCAAGGCCAAATTCGGCCAGCAACGCTGACTTGTTAGCAGCAGTTAAAAAGCGGGCAACCGGCCCCGAAAATTCTCCCGCTTCATACTTAACCCAGGCAAGCCCCTTGGCGTGGTATCGCTTAATGTAGTCCTGCTTCTTTTCAATTTGCTTACGCGAGTATGCTTTTGCCCCATCCTTAACGGCAATCCCTTTGACAAAACCGCCGTTTGCAATCGCACCAGCGAAGACTTTAAAGTCACTGTCCTTGAAAACTGGACTCAGATCATGTATTTCCATCCCAAACCGGGTATCCGGCTTGTCCGTACCGTACTTGTTCATCGCATCGGTCCAAGAAATACGGGCAATTGGCGTTTTGAGATCAATGTCCATGACATCCTTCATGATTTTTTTCAAGAGACCCTCAGTGTAATCCTGCACCTGCTGCTCATCAGTAAAGGATGTCTCCAAATCAATCTGGGTAAATTCAGGTTGGCGGTCGCCCCGCAAGTCCTCGTCGCGGAAGCACCGGGCCAGCTGGTAGTATTTGTCAAAGCCTGCTCCCATGAGCAATTGCTTAAATAATTGGGGTGACTGCGGCAGAGCATAAAAACTGCCAGGATAAATTCGTGATGGTACCAGATAGTCCCGCGCACCTTCTGGTGATGACTTGCCGAGAATCGGAGTTTCAATATTGATAAAGCCATTTTCATCGAAGAATTCGTGAGTGGCGCGCAAGATTTTTGCCCGCAACATAATTGCCTGTTGTAGTGCAGGACGCCGCAGGTCAAGGTAGCGGTATTTCAACCGTAATTGTTCACCTACTTCGGCATCGTTCTTGATTTCAAAGGGCGGATTCTGCGACTTATTTAAAACCGTGATATCGTCAGCGGTCACTTCGACTTCACCGGTTTTCATGTCTGGATTGGCACTGGCCCGCTTCACTACCGTCCCCTTAACCTGAATAACGTCCTCACTCCCTAAGGATTCCGCTAAGGTCATTAATTCAGGGCCTGAATCATGGTTCACCACTACCTGTACTAGCCCTTCACGGTCACGCAGGTCGATAAAGAGAAGGTTGCCCAAATTGCGAATTCGTTGCACCCAACCATACAAATTAACTTCTTGATCAAGGTATTGAGCAGTAATATTACCGCAGTAGTCTGTTCTTTTTTCCATTTTTAATCCTTCAATTGCTCCATCATTTTTTCCATCTGGTCAACATTTTCTAAGTTAAGATCAACTGTTTTACCATCCGCTAGGCGCTTAACGTTCAAAATACCGTTGGCCAGTTCCTGGGCCCCCAACGTAATTACGTATTTGGCCTGGGCCCGGTCGGCCTTTTTGAACTGAGCCTTGAGCTTCTTTTGCTCAACGTCGTACTGGGCACTAAAGCCCTGCCGGCGCAAACTGCGGGCAATCTCAACGGCCTTACCTGCAGTACCTTCGCCAATATTGGTAATAAAGAAGTCAATGCCTTGATCTTCAAACAACTGCGGGTTTTGCTTTTCTAAGACCAGCATCAGGCGTTCTTCCCCGATGCCAAAGCCAACAGCCGGTGTATGTGGTCCGTCGAATTCTTCAACCAGGTTATCGTACCGGCCTCCGCCTAAAATTGTCGTCGCAGACTCCCACAGGCTCTTATCTTCGACCATGAATTCATAAATAATACCAGAATAGTAGTCCAAGCCACGCACCAGGTCGTTATCAATCACATAGTCAATCCCCAAACGGTCGAGCATCTGCGTAATCTGGGCAAAGTTGGCCTTGGTTGCTTCATCTAAGTAATCAATGATCTTCGGAGCTGCTGCCAAAAAGCGCTTGTCTTGGTCATCTTTTGAATCCAAAATGCGTAAGGGATTTTTCTCCAAGCGCCGCTTAGAGTCATCTGATAGTTGGTCTCTTAATGGAGTAAAGTAATTGACCAGGGCATCACGGTAATCATGCCGGACCTGGGCATTGCCTAAAGTATTAAGGTGCAACTCATAGTTTTTCACCCCTAGTTCAGCTAATAAATCGTGGCCCAACATAATGCTTTCAACATCGGACAAAGGGTTGCTAGCACCAAAGCTCTCAATACCAATCTGGTGGAATTCCCGTTGCCGGCCGGCTTGTGGGCGCTCGTAACGAAAAGTCGATTGGATGTAGTAGACGTTAAAGGGCTTAGCCTTTTCTGGTGCATATAATTTATCTTCCACATAGGCCCGTACTACCCCGGCTGTTCCTTCGGGCCGTAAGGCGATGTGGCGGCCGCCCTTGTCTTCGAAGTCATACATCTCCTTTTCGACGACATCAGAAGTTTCACCGCTCGATCGCGCAAAAACTTCATAATTTTCAAAAGTCGGGGTCCGCATCTCCCGGTAATTTGCCCGTTTTAAAAAGTCGCGGACAGTCTGTTCAACCTGTTCCCAAGAGCCAGACTGCTCTGGCAAGATGTCGACTGTTCCTTTTGGTCTTTGAACTCTCATTTATTTCTTCCTTTTACTACAACTAAAAAGCGCCCTTGAATGAATCAAGGGCGCTTTGAATTAGCACGGTACCACCTTTTGCTTGCTGCGAATAACGCTCGCGAAACGATTATTATCTGATAAAGGGGTCACAGTTAGTTTTTATCTGCTCTTTTCACCCTAGGAAGCAGTCTCTAAAATAAAAATGCTAAACTTCAATCTTCGTCATTGATAATTCTTTTTTAGAATATATTTTTACCAGTAAAAAGTCAACCTGGAAAGCTATTTAATGGCAACTTTTACTGGTCAAGAACAATCGTGAACGGTCCATCATTTTCCAGGCTAACCTGCATGTCTGCCCCGAATTGCCCCGTTTCGACAGTTAAACCAGCTTGCCTTAATTCTTGATTAAAAACTGCCCACAATTCAGCTGACTTAGGCGGCCGCATTGCTTGCGTAAAACTGGGCCGGTTACCCTTTTTGGTGTCAGCTAACAAGGTGAACTGACTGACACTCAAGATTTTTCCGCCAACCTCCTTGATTGCTAGGTTAGTCTTACCGTGCTCATCTTCAAAAATACGCATTTTGGTAATCTTGGCGGCTGCTTTCCTGACCTGGTCAAGTTCATCGCCCTCCTTTAGACCGACTAGGAGTAAGTAGCCACGGTCAATCTGGCCCACGGTCTTATCTGCAATTGCCACCTTAGCCCAGTTAACTCTTTGAATTACTACTCGCATTAATTGTCTGCCCTCCGTGTTTCATAAACGTCTGGAATATCGCGTAATTTAGTCAAAATACTATCAAGTTGAGATGAATTGTTAACGGCAACCGTTGCATAAATATGGGCAATGTTTTCTTCATTAACTTTACCAGACAGGTTGTTAATGTTAGGGGTAAGTGAATTTAGTTTGGTCAAAACATCACTTAACAGGCGGCTACGATTATAACCAAAAACCTCAATGTTGGCATTAAAGTTCTGGCCGCTATTTTCGCCCACATTTTCCCATGCTACTTCAATTAATCGGCCTTGACTGCCATCATTGGCAGTGATATTGCGGCAATCTGAACGATGAATCGTTACCCCGCGTCCTTTGGTCACGTAACCGACAATGGCATCGCCTGGAACGGGATTACAACACTTGGCCAAGTGTAACATTAGGTCACTGATTCCTTGAATCATGACCCCATTCTTATGCTTGATCTTCATCGTCGCAGCTGAATTTTTGTGGTCTTGCGGCTTGGAAGCAGACTTTTGCCCTGAATTTAAAATTTCTTCTTCCAGCTGCTGCTGTTTCTTCAACTCATCTGCCCGGCGGAGGTCGGCCGTTAGCCGATTTACGACACTGGTTGCCGACAAGTCGCCAAAGCCAACGGCAGCATACATTTCATCCGTTGTATGGTAGTTTAACTGTTCTAAAATTTGTTCAAGGTGATCCTTATCCAGAAATTCCTTAGGGGACAGATCCTGCTGACGTAGCTTGTCGTTAATCATCTGTTCGCCCTGTTCAATACTATTTTCACGATCAAGATTACGGAAATAGCGGCGAATCTTATTGCGTGCCCGCGAAGTTTTGACCATATCAACCCAATCACGAGAAGGCTTAGCATTTGATTGGGTCATAATGTCGATGACATCACCATTTTTTAACTTATAATCAAGTGGCACTAACTTACCATTAACTTTCGCGCCAACAGCGTGTCCACCAACCTGAGTATGGATTTCATAAGCAAAGTCAAGTGTTACTGAGCCCTTAGGTAGTTCGTAGACTTCTCCTTTAGGCGTGAACACATAAACACGATCTGAAAAGATTTCACTCTTAACGTTCTTCATGAACTCGCCAGCATCTTGCGTTTCATCCTTTAGTTCCAGAATTTCCCGCACCATGTCTAACTTTTCATTTGAACTTGTTTGTGCTACTCCAGTTGTATTGCCGCGCTTGTATGCCCAATGGGCAGCAACTCCGTATTCGGCAATCTCATGCATCTGTTCTGTCCTGATCTGAATTTCCAGCGGCCGGCCACCAGGGCCAATGATAGTAGTGTGCAACGATTGGTAACCATTAACCTTAGGGACTGCAATGTAATCCTTAAAGCGTCCTGGCATTGGTTTCCACTTCGTATGAACTGCCCCCAAAACGGCATAGCAATCCTTAACGCTTTTAACTATTACCCGCACTGCCAGCAAGTCATAGATATCATTAAAGTCCTTGTGCTTGTTGACCATCTTTTTGTAGATCGAGTAGATATGCTTAGGTCGGCCGTATATTTCGTACTTAATACCCAAACTATCTAAACTAGCTTTCAAAGTCTTAATTGCATCTTGAATATACCCTTCACGTTCACTGCGCTTTGAATTCATTAGGTTAACAATCTTATAGTAGGATTCGGGATTTAAGTAGTGAAAGCTCATGTCTTCCAGTTCCCACTTAATTGTCCCGATTCCCAGCCGGTCAGCCAGGGGTGCATAAATATCCATTGTTTCCGAAGCAATCCGGCGCTGCTTGTCAGGGCGCAAGTGCTCCAGAGTATGCATGTTATGGAGCCGGTCGGCTAGCTTAACCATAATTACTCGGATGTCCTTAGCCATTGCAATCAACATTTTACGGTGATTTTCAGCTAAAAATTCCTGGTGTGACTTATATTCGTACTTATTCAACTTAGTGACGCCATCAACCATGAAGGCAACGTCCTTACCAAAGTTTGCTTTGATATCGGCATTAGTAACAGGTGTATCTTCAACTGTGTCGTGTAAAAAACCTGCCGCAATTGTATCCGGATCAAGACTCAATTTGGCTAAAGTGCCTGCCACCTGCGTTGGGTGAACGATATAGGGCTGGCCCGACGCCCGCTTTTGTCCTTGGTGCGCTTCTTTGGCAAAGTCATATGCTTTTTCGACAAAAGCAATTTGTTCCGCTGACATATATTTTTTACAAGCGGCAAGCACTTGCTCATGCGTCATTTCCTTGTATTTCGACATAAAAGACCCTTCTATTTGTATATTTGTTTGTCCATCAGGCCAAAAATTTCAAAAATTAAATAAATCAACCCAAACAGGTAGTTGTAATTTGCATACTTAAATAAAACAAGCAAGCAAAAACAAACTGGTAAAAATAGCAACCAGTAGCGCTTTAGGTTGATTGTTTTAACTAAATTACCCACGTGATAGCTGATGATGCTATTAACCAGAACAAATAAGATGCCAACCCGAACCGTTGTCAGTATTCGTAGTAAACTGAAAATCAGCGGTAGTATGACCACTAACAGCGACCACCAGATTACTGGCATCGGCTGATATTGATTTACCTTTCGAATAAATGGTATGTGCTTAAGTTTATCAATCAATTTGCTAATTCCTTACTTAGTCTTAGATTCATATTATAACTCTTCTTGATCTTCTTTTCTCTCAATTACTAAGCCAACCCACCGTTCTTGTTTCATCGTAAGGGTAATCTGAAAACCATGTTGGTCAAGGGCCTGCTTGATTTTGTCGAGCTGCAAGTAATCGATCCCAGAAAAAATGACTTGCCCGCCATTATTTAAATGTTCATCCAATTGCGGAATTAAATCAAGCAAAATCTCTGCCAAAATATTAGCCACAATCAGGTCATACTTGCCCGATACTCCTGCCAGTAGGCTAGTCTGCCTAATATCAATGTTAGTCAGCTGGTTTAAGGCAATATTTTCGTGAGCAGCTGTAATTGCCTCATCAGAAATGTCAGTTGCGAGTACTTGCTCGGCTCCCAAAAGGGCAGCTGCAATTGCCAAAATCCCCGACCCGGTACCAACATCGACTATCTTCATGGGCTTGATTAGAGCTCGTTCCAGCCCCATCAGAGCTAGCTGAGTAGTGGTATGATTACCTGTGCCAAAGGCCAGGCCCGGATCTAACTTGATTAGTTGCTGATCATTAAATTGGGGCTGGTATTTTTCCCATTCTGGTACAATCGCCAAATGCCGCGAAAGGTTAAGTACATGATAGAATTTTTGCCAAACGGTATTCCAATCCTCGTCCTCAATATAACTGGCACTTACCTGGGCTGGGCCAGTTGCCAGGCCAAGCTGCTGCAGTTCCTTCAACTTGGTTCGATACTCATTGATTAAGTGCTCACGATCACGTTCCCCACTGAAGTAAGCCATAAACTGTAGGTCGTCAGGTAAGTTGGCGATTTCAGCTAGCTCAACTACAGTTGCATCATGCTTCCAGCCTGCTTCTTCAAAGTCAGACCGCCGCCGCACTTCAATTCCCTGACTCTGTAATACGTCTTGACTATAGCTAGTCAGCGCGTCTTCCACCTCGTGGCTGGTCTCTACTTTGATCACTAACAACTTCATCGTTCTACCCCTTTTTGTTTTTCTTTTATCAATGCTATGATTAATGGTGGTGATATTAACTATGTCTAAAAAGAAACAGAAAATTGAAAAAACCCTCGTCGAGAAAATACTTGATCGCAACCAGATTCCCTACCATCAAACGGTCTTTGCTACTCACGCAGATGCAGGCGGTGTAGCCCAAATGGATACTTCTATTTTAAACGAGAATGAACATTTGGTCTACAAGACACTGGTCTGCACTGGCAACAAAACTGGTGTGGTGGTTGGTGTTATTCCGGTAACAGCCCATTTGAGTATGAAGAAGTTGGCCCAGCATTCTGGTAATAAGAAGTGTGAGCTACTCCCGCTAAAGGACCTTGAACGGACTACAGGCTACGTCCATGGGGCCAACACCCCAATCGGCATCTACTTCAAACATCACTTTCCAATTTTTCTTGATGAAAGTATGGAAAATGAAGCAGAGATTGCCGTTTCCAGTGGCAAAGTTGGGCGCAGCGTTTTTCTAGATCCGCATGATTTGCAAAAAGTTACCGCTGGAATCTTTGGTGATTTGTTAGAATAAAGGTTCCTGCTTGGGCGGTAGCAATAGCTGCCAGAACATATTGGTAAAGATAATTAATGAAGCAAAGATAAGGACGATCAAAATGACATTATTAACTGATGAACAACTAGCAAATATCGCACATGATTATTTTCTCAGTAAGTTAAACATTGCCGATATTTCCAAGAAATACAACCTTTCCCGCTACCTAATTACAAAGGCAATCGAAGAAGCCCAAGACAAGGGGATTGTCAAAATCAGCATTTACCAAAGCCCCAAACGCGCCGAAAAACTGGAAAAAGAACTGCAACGTCTGTTTAACCTGAAAGAAGTATACATCTTAACGGACTTGGAAACTAAAAACCAAGATAATGAGATGATTGTTAATTATGCCGCTAAACAGATTCAAAATTACGCTAAGTCCGCACACGTCATTGGCCTAACTTGGGGTACGTTGTTGAAGGACATTATTAACAACTTTTCCGAAACCAATCAGGAAAATCTAACCTTCGTTCAGCTTTTGGGCCAGGCTGTCAATTCGAGTAAACGAAAAAATCAACTAGTCCAAGAGGCTGCAGACAAGTTTAACGCCCAAAGTCTGACCTTCCCGGCCCCGTTATATGCAATCAACCCGGACCTGGTACAGAATATCAAGCAGGAACCCTATTACCAGTATATTGAACACTTCTTTGCGCAGATCGACCTTGCTTTTGCTAGTATCGGAACAGTTCAGTCCCTTGAATCAGGCCAGTTTTTTATGGACCATTATGCAGACCACCTGTTTGAACCGGGGAAACAGGAAGAAATTGCCGGTATTATCTTTGGTCGCCCCTATGACATTAAGGGTAACTTTTACCAGCCGCTTGAAGCCCACATTTCTGGCATTAGTCTTGATGACATTATGCGCATCCCTAACCGCTTTGTGACGGTGAAGAACCGCTTTAAGGAAGATGCCCTACTCGGCGCACTTAGAAGCGGAGTAATCACCCACTTGCTAACAACTAGTGGCATTGCAGAGCGCGTATTACACAAAAATCAGCAGCTCTAACAAAATGTCTGGGCAAAAATTTTACTAATGTATTCCTGCATTTCTGCTACGGAGTGCCGCCGCGAGCGCGCACACTCTTTGGCTGGCCGGTTGCATAAAAAGCATTTGCGCGGTAACAGACCATTATCCAAACGAGATAGGGCCTGTTTTTGGTTTTGCACCAGCACATCAGCGTCAAACAAACGGTTAATTTCAGCTGCATCTTCAAAGGCTATGGCCAGCTGTTTAACCTTGGCGGCGTCTACTTTTAAGATGTAAAACTGCTCACAGCCAGTTTCTTGATGCCAAGTTGCAAACGTTGTGTAGGCAAATTGTTTTTCCTGGAGCCGCTCTTCTAGGTCAGAGATGCCTGCTGCAAATAATTTCTGCAAGTAGCGGTTATTTTTGATTGGTCCTGGAATATTGAGCTTAACATCAAGCAGGGTTGCCTGGGGATACTGCTGAAAGGCTTTTCTTTGTAATGCCAGTCGGTCATCCCGATTGGCTAATACCGCCTTAATATCCTGTTCTCGACCCGCTAGAAAGATTGACTTACTCATTGCAGTCACGTCACCACCCTCTTTTAAATATTATCACTAAAAAAACGTGAAAATCGGCTTTGAACTTATTTTCACGTTTTTAATTTTAGTCTTTAACTTGTTTTATTTGATCAATTATGGTGCCATCCCGATACTGAATTAACGCAACCGTCCGGTTAGTATATTCTAGCGGTTGGGGAACACCAACCTGCTCTTCAGCCATCTTTTGCAGTTCTTTGATGTCCACCAAGTTGAGGTCAGGAACTTGGCTGAAGACTTCGAGTAAGTCCTGACGGTTAGGATTGACGGCAATTCCGCGCTCGGTTACCAAGACATCAATCGAACTGCCAGGTGTAACCACAGTTTCAACCGCTGGAACAACAGTTGCGTTACGGCCACGCACAAGTGGTGCAGTAATGATGGTCAGCTTGGCAGAAGCAGCATCCTGGTGACCACCAATGGCTCCCCGAATCACCCCATCAGACCCCGTCATCACATTCACATTGAAATCAGTGTCAATCTGTAGGGCTGAGAGAATCGCGATATCGAGGTTATTAACCACTGCGCCCTTGTTATGCGGATCAGCGTACCAAGAGGCATCAATTTCTTGCTGACCACTATTCTTGGCCATGGACAGGGCTGCGCCCTTGTCAAAATCCTGGACATCCATGATTTTCTTGACCAAGCCCTCCTCTAAAAGATCGGTTGTTGGCTTGGTAATTCCGCCTAGAGCAAAAGAGGCTGTCAATCCGTCTTTAAGCATTGACTGGCGCAAATAGCGCGTAACTGCTAGTGCTGCACCACCAGAACCAGTTTGGAAAGAAAAGCCCTGCTGATAGTAAGGTGAATTCACGATTACCTGATTAACCATCTCGGCAATCTTTAATTCCTTAGGATCCTTGGTAAAACGGGTAGCACCGGAACCAATCTGGTCAGAATCGCCAATTTTCGCTACCTTAACAACGTAGTCAACCTGTGTTTGCTTAATTGATGCCGGCGTATTAGGATAATCAACAATGTTGTCAGTCAAAAGGACGACCTTGTCGGCATATTGAGCATCGATTAAGGCGTAACCTAAAGAACCAAAGACTGCTTCACCGTCTTGACCATTGGCATTGCCAGCGGGATCAGAAACTGGAACGCCCAAGAAAGCAACGTCGATTTTGATCTCGCCCTCTTCAATTGACCGAGCACGATTACCGTGTGAACGAAAGATGACCGGATTCTTCAGTCCACCCCGCGAGACAAATTCACCTAGACTACCGCGCATACCAGACGAAGTGATATTGGTGATTACTCCCTTTTTAATGGCCTCAATTACCTTATCGTTCATAATACCGGTAAGCGAGGATGGAGCCAAAGTTAAATTCTGGTAGCCCATTGCAATAATTTGGTCCATTACTTCATTGAAGGCAAAGTCTCCATTGCGAAAATGGTGGTGGAATGAAATTGTCATTCCATCTTTCAAGGTCTCTTTAATAACCTTGGCCAGTGATTCAGCCACCTTATTTGTTCCCGTAGTAACTGCCACTTTAGGTGCTACCCGTTTTATTTCCGGATTACCAATCTCACTTGACGTAAATGGTGCTAAATTCATTTGTGCCATTAATGCAGCTGGTAATTCACGGTTTACCCTATTTTTCAATGTACTTTCCCTCCTCATCAATCAGCTTAGAAGCCTTGGCCGTTTCAAGGACCCGGTTAGCTTTTTCAACCACTGGCTTATCAACCATCTTACCGTTCAGCGAAATAACTCCAGAGCCTTTAGCCTTGGCTTCGCGAATCGCATTTTGAACGGCTAGGGCCGCTTCAATCTCATCCTTAGTCGGGTTGAAAACCTCGTTGACCATTGAAACTTGTCGCGGATTAACGAGTGACTTGCCGTCATAACCCAATTCATAAATATAACGAGTTTCTCGGTAGAATCCCTCCAGGTCATTCATATTGGAAAAAACCGTGTCAAAGGCATAGACATCAGCAGCCCGGGCTGCTTGGAGAACCATATTACGCGCAAATTCGAGTTCACGACCATCGGGATAACGGTGGGTGTGCATGTCGGCGGTGTAATCTTCACCAGAAACAGCCAGTCCCATCATTAATGGCGAGGCTGTGGCAATTGCTGGTGCATTCAAAACCCCCTTGGCGCTTTCAATTGCCGCCATCACACCAATAGAGCCCTGGGCTAACCCATATTCCGCTTCAGCTCTTTCCAGGTCATGAACTAATTTTTGAATCATTTCCGCCGATTCAGTCTTAGGCAGCCGAATAACGTCCACGCCAGCTCGTACCATCGCTTTGACATCTTCGTCATAAAACGGTGTATCTTGCCCATTAATTCTGACCACAATTTCCGCTCCTCCGAAGTCAACCGTCTTGATGGCGTTATAAACCAACATTCTAGCTGCATCTTTTTCAGTCAAGGAAACCGCATCTTCCAAGTCTAGCATAATGGAATCTGCCCCATAAATACCAGCATCCTTAATCATTGCTGGATTGTTACCAGGAACAAACATCATGGTTCGCCGCAAACGATTTTTAACGTAAGTCATTTATTGCAATACCTCCAATTTGGGCTGGTCTGTTGTTCCGGTTGCCCGTTGCACAGCAGCTAACGTCCGCGCTGCAATGACACAGTCAAGGGCCCCTTTATCCGTTGCCTTGATCTTGGCACTAGTAATACCAAAATCGGTCAAAGTAGCGGTAATTACCTTTTTAATTTGCTTACCATAAGCCTTAGCAACCTCTGAATCAAGCTCAATTTGAATTCCTCCGGTTGCCGGTGACACCATAATTTGGATATCAGAAGATTCTAAAGTGCCGGCGACACCAACTGTTTTAATTTCCATTAATGTTCATTCCTTCCTTAATTCTTTTTTGTAAATCTTGCTGATGCGCTAGCATAAAATTCATCGTGCTAGCTGGCACCAGTGCAGCAATTGCCGCAATCTGATCTGTTTTAAGCAACTGTCTAACGCGAGTTGCTGTAATAATTTGCTCCTTAGTGCTAAAGCGTTCAACAATTCTGACGTCAATCTCAGGACTTAGGATACTAACCAAACTTTGGTTATAGAAATTAGTTGTCCGTGAAAATGGTTCAGTTCCTAGATAACGACGTTTAATTGCTAATGCTGGTGCAATCTTATTTTTAAAAACAAGGGCGTCAACTGCAGTTTGACTGACAATCAGTTCAGCGGGCGACTTTAAAAAATAAGCCGGAAAAGTTGATTGCGAAACTAAATAGTCGCCCCCGCTGACGACCAGCACATTGTCCAAGTCGGCCGTACCGGCCTTAACCAGTTCCTGCCGTTCTTTCGTGTTAAACAGCGAAGCATCTGTTGCAACAACAAAGACATAAACCAGGCCATTTTCTCGACTGGCTAGTTCCACCAGTTGCCGGTGTCCAAGTGTAAAGGGGTTGGCATTCATGACGATAGCCGCAACTTGCTGACTAGCTTGGTTAGCAACCTGCGGAAGATTAACCAAAAAGTCATCAATATCAGGTGTCCCACTTTCCAAAAAGGCAGCCGTTTCAGTTCGAGCTAATTCAGTAAATCCCAGATGGGCAAAACTAGCTGCATACTCCTCCTTGGTAAAGACGAAACTGTGGTAAATATTTTGATTAAACAAATACTGCTGCAAAACTGTCACTAGTTGATTGAACCGCGCCCCTGCTACTGCATCTTGGTTACAGACAGCAAGATATTTCAAAACATTGCCAGCAACACTGCCAGTGCCGACTAGTTCATTTTGATCATCAAATAGTCCAAAGGTATGGTCAATAACCTCAACTTCCCGTGAACTAAAGTTGGTAATCCCCCTTTTTGCCAGGAAATTTTCCCACTTTTTGCGCGTCGCTGGAATATTTAAATACAAGTCAACTATCTTATCCATTTGCTTTTACCTTTTTAAGAAAGCTCATCACTTGCTGATAGACCAGCTGGGGTTGTTCCGCTTGTAGCAGATGACCACAATTAGGAATTGTTTCAGCCTTAATCACAGAATTTAGGGTCGTCATGGCAGTAGCAAAGTGGTAGTCAAAAAACGGTGAATTTTCACCTGCTAGGACCAACATTGGCACTTTCAATCCAACCAATACATCCCGCCAGTCTTGCGCTGCATGGTCAATCCGACAGAGAAAATTATCTTCGGGATGATATGGGAACTTCTGCGCTTCAGCCTTAGCCTGGTTGAACATGGTGTCATCAACGTGGCTATAGATACCAGTACCAAAATCAAATTTTAGGTACTGCGGAAAGTTTTCCCAAGTTAAATCTTTAAAGCCATACTGCCAAGATTGATCCTTAATCATCTTAGGTGGCTGATCTAAGTCAACCAGGGCCCGAAAACGGTTCTCACCAAATAATGAAATAGTCGCCCATAAGTTGGCCGCTCCCATCGAATTACCTATGCCAACCACAGATTTTAGGTTCAGCTGCTGCATCAGTTCTGCCAAATCGGCAGCGTGTCGACTTATTCTTTGTCCTTTAAAGGTGCGCTCCGATTTGCCTTGATTGCGCGGATCGAGCACAATAAAACGAAAATCCTGACTAAAGAGTTGAGCGCACTGCTGCCACATTAGTGCCGAACCACCAATACCTGGAACGGCCAGGATTGGTGGCTGATCGGTTAAGCTATCATAATAATTAAGCCTTACCCCATCATTGGTAATGAAGTTAAATTGTTGCAGCATTTTACCACAAGCCCATAATTTTCATCCAAAGACTGCCAATTACTCCAAAAATCAGCAAGTAGATAATACCTAAAATAAAGTTCAGCTTCCACCATTCACCTTGTTTGATATAACCGGTGTTAGCTATGATTGAAGCGGGACCGTTGGCATAATGTGTAGTTGAAGCATTAATCGCACCGGTAAAGGCAAGCAGCATGGCAGCGAGTCCAAGTGGAGCCCCGGTAGCAACTGCGACTGACAAGAAGGGCAGATAAAGAGCGGTCATGTGAGCTGTCCCACTGGCAAAAAAGTAGTGTGTATAAAACATTAATACTACTAAAACTGCCAACACAATTTCCCAACTGATACCGTGCAAACCCATTTGAATTGACTTGGAAAACCAGTCAATAAAACCGAAAGAAATCAGCTTGCTAGCCATAAAAATTAAAATCGATAACCAGATCAAAATATTCCATGCACCAGTTTGCTTTAGGGCATCGTTCATCGTTAACACCCCCGTCAAAAGCAGTAGTCCAACTGCTAGAAAGGCAACAAAGGTCGAGTCTAATTGCGGCAGCTTAAAGATGCCTGATAATACCCACAAAATGATTGCGAGAAAGAAGACCGCTAGCATCACTTTTTCCGGCTTAGTAACAGGTCCTAATTCACTAAGTCGATCATCTGCCCATTTTTTGGCATTTGGCGTTTCCTTAATTTCTGGTGGAAAAATCCGGTAGATTACCAGTGGAATGACAATTGTTGCCACAATAACTGGAACGAGGGCCGCCGTGAACCAACTGACCCAAGTCATGGTATAGCCCTTTTGTGCAGCCATCTGTGACGCCACCATATTGGGCGCCGCACCGGTAATGAACAATGCAGTCGACAGGATATTGGCATGAAAAGCTAACATACTCAGATAAGCACCAATCTTTTTGCGCGAAGGATCATTAGGCAATGAATCGTAGTCTTTTGCAATCGATTCGGTGACTGGCCATACCACGCCCCCCGTTCGGGCACTGTTGGACGGAATTAGCGCACCCAAAATTAGTTCTAGGGCGGTTATTGCATAACCTATACCAATTGACCGCTTGCCAAACCGCCGTATCATCCAGTAAGCAATTCGGTTGCCCAGACCAGTTTTGCTGATACCATAGGCCATGATAAAGGCCATGGCGATTAGCCAGGAAGCAGAATTACTAAAAGCACTCAAAATTCCCGAAGTTACCACACCAGTTTTGGGGTTCACTTCATCCTTAATCGGAGCTAGGCCGACTAAAACAGTTACAATCAAGCCAATCAGAGTTGTCCCCCCAATTGGTAAGGGTTTAGTAATACAACCCACAATCGTCGCCACAAAGATGGCAAACATTTGCCAAGCGGCTAGCGAAAGTCCCGCTGGTCGCAACGGCGTCATGCACCACAAGATAATCCCGCAAACAAGGGGAAGCACAAACCCGCGATAATTTACCTTTTCTAAATTTTTCATAATTTTCCCTTTTAACTTTCAGGGCGATAATAATCGTCAATTATTTGATAATCTTTATGCTTAAGTTCATTATCAATCCAAGCGAGGTCGCCCGTCCCCTCGTGATAACTTGCCGCTTTGGCGTCATCTTTTTGGTGAAAAGCTTGCGCCCGAGCTAGCAAAGTTGCTGCTTCAGCACGCGCAATTTTGATTACACCATCACCGTCACCCAGAATCAGGTCACCGGGATTTACGGCAATACCTCCGCAAGAAACTGGCACGTTGATTTCGCCTGGACCTTCCTTATATGGTCCGTTAGGCGTAGTACTAACTGCATAGATTGGTAGATCCCAGTTGCGGAGGCTGTCAATATCACGCATAGGACCGTCAACAACGACGCCAGCTACATGTCTTTGATCGCGTAACCACGTCATCATCACTTCACCGATAACTGCCCGGGTGTTGTCTTCCTCGTTATCAATTACCAGTACATCGCCCTCATGACAATACTTTAGGGCAGCATAAAGGGTCAGGTTGTCTCCCGGCCGATTATGTACGGTAAAGGCCGGTCCACACATTTCTTTTTGGGGTTGCGACATTAACTTAATGCGGGGCGCCATCGCCCCAGTTCGGTTCATGCAATCCGCAACATTTGAAGCCGGTAATTCGCGATAGGCCTGGATTAAATCTTGATCAGGTAATTTTCTTTTTAAATAAATGCGCTTTCCGTTTTGCATATTAAGGCCTTCTTTTGCTTAAGCTAAATCAATGGCTGCTAATACTTCCTGCATCTTTTCGGCGGAGTTGCGCATCTTCTTTAATTCAGCATCAGATAGCTTAGTTTCGAGTACTTGATTAATTCCTGCCCCATTGATTACAGTTGGCGTACCTAAATAGAGGTCATGCTTGATGCCATATTCTCCATTAATTGGAGCTGACAGCGGTAGCACAATTGCCCGATTTTCCAAAATTGCACTGACAATTTGCGTCAACATCATGGCAATTCCGTAGAAGGTGGCACCCTTATGCTCAATGATTGCACCACCCTTTTGGCGGACGTCCTGTTCAATTTCGGCCAGGACCTGGTCATTAATGCCACTAAAGTCACGTAAAGCCTTACCAGAAATAGTGGACTCGTCAAAGTTTTCAAAGGAGGTATCACCGTGTTCGCCCAGAACCAACGAGTTGACCTCAGTAACCGGTACTTGCAGCTTTTTAGCCAATTCAACCTGGAGACGCGCTGAATCCAGTGAAGTACCTGTCCCAATTACCTTGTTTTTTGGAAAACCTGATAGTTTCTGGGTTAACGTGGTCAGAATATCAACCGGATTGGCAGAAACAACAAAGATTCCTTGGAAGCCTGAATCAACTACTGGCTGAATGATACTTTTCAAAATGCCGACATTTTTGTTAACCAGATCAAGCCGAGTTTCTCCGGGTTTGCGTGGCACTCCGGCAGTGATAACTACAACATCAGCATCTTGGGCATCAGCATATTCACCCGGATGAACATTACAGCCACCAACCAGCGGCGTAATATCCTCCAAGTCCATCGCATCACCGACCGGTCTTTTTTTGACGACATCAGCTATTACCAATTCATCAACCTTAGTATGTTGCAACAAGTCATTAGCAAAAGTCGAACCAACAGCACCGTCACCAACAAGTAATATTTTTTTGGTCATAATTATTTCCTTTCAAAAATTAAATTTTTACTATTCTCTACTATAACTAATTATAAATTTAATTCTTATTTTTGCAATATTTAAAATAAATAAATTATTTTTTATATATTTAAAAATATTTGTATTTTTGGAATACTTGCTTAACCACATAAAAAGACACTTAACAATGTTAAGTGTCTTTTTATGTTTACTAACTTCTACGCACGAAAGCTGTCATTTGAATTCCGGCTTGACGACCAAACACGACCGTTTCCGCAATCGAGTTACCGCCGATCCGATTGTTACCATGTAAGCCGCCAGAAACTTCACCGGCAGCATAGAGACCCTTGATGATATTTCCATCAGTGTCTAATACCTCAGTTTTGGGTGTAATGTGAATCCCCCCCATTGTATAGTGAATAGCGGGATTAACATGAATAGCAAAGAAGGGCCCACGAGCAATAGTCCGGTCCATCCCCGTTTTGCGGCCAAATTCCTCGTCTTTTTGCGCAGTTACAGCGCTATCCCAAGTTTGAACAGTCATCGTTAGTCCGGCGGGGTCAATGCCACTTGATTCGGCTACTTCTTCTAGGGTATCACCGCGGCTAACCAGTCCAATGCTGTCATAAAACTCCACCGCGGTAAAGTTCTGTCGGATCCCCTGATCAAAAATCAAATATGCCCCGTCTTCATGTAAGTTACTAATCGCGTTAGACACAATTTTGCGGGTGTCCATTTCGTTAATAAACCTTTGACCTGCCTTATTAACAAGGATAGCACCCTCGCCGCGGAGTCCCTCACCAATCAAGTAGACGTGTTCCGTATCAGTTTGGGCAGTCGGATGAACTTGGATAAAGTCCATTTGTTCAAGTTGAGCTTCAATTTGCTCGGCCAGTTTCAGACCATCACCGGTTGCGCCCGGCTGATTGGTGGTTTTGTAATCGACTAAGTCAGGACGGTACTTTTTGATTAACTCTTTCGAGGACCCAAAGCCACCAGAGGCCAGAAGCACTGCCTTGGCCTTAACAGTTTTAACACCCGCGTCCGTGTCTAGCTTGACGCCCACGACCTTCTGTCCATCATCTTGCAGTAATTCAATTACCTTGGATCGGATAAAAACCGGAATTTTTGCTTTCTGAACTTGCTCCAGTGCGCCAGACACCAAGTAACTGCCCACAGGGGCCATGGAAGCAGGCCGGTGAGCCCGCTTTTTGCTCATTCCCCCCGTAATCGTGAGGTTACTCAGATCAATACCGTGATCACTGAGCCAGTCAATTGCACTGGCAGAGTGATCCACAAAATATCTCAGTAGCTCGCGATCATTTAGGCGACCACCACCTTTAAGCGTTTCACGGAAAAAGTCTTCTTTGTCGTCAATAATACCTGCTTTTAACTGGACTAAGCTCTCAGCGGCGTTCATTCCAGACGAGGCCCGACTGGTATTGCCACCTAATTGGTCGTTCTTTTCAAAAACTGCAACCTTCAAGCCTAGCTCATTAGCCTGGAGCGCAGCGGTCAAACCTGCTCCACCGGCTCCGACAATAATTGCGTCGTAACTTGGCGCAATCTCATCAGTTCGGTTTGGTGCAAAAACAAATTTAGCCATTAATCAATTCTCCCTTTTATTCTTCTGGTTTCGTCCGGTCAATATTGGTCATCTGCATGTAATCCATCCAAGCTTCATATTGCTCTTCAGTGACCTTACCACTCTTTAAAGCTGCTGCCTTAAGGGTTGACCCTTCCTGGTCGGCAGTTTGTGCAATTTTGGCAGCATCATGATAGCCAATGTGCGGTGATAAAGCAGTAACTGTCATCAACGAGTCTTCTAATAATTCATTCATCTTGCTAGCGTTAACAGTCAGACCCGCAATCATCTTGTCAGCAAAACCCGTAATGGTCCCCGTTAATATGTCACACGAGTCCAAAAAAGCAGTAATCATGACCGTCTTGAAAACGTTCATTTCAAAGTTGCCTTGTGAAGCAGTAAAGGTGATAGTCGTATCGTTCCCAAAGACCTTTGCTGCAGCCATGGTCACTGCCTCCGCTTGGGTTGGATTTACCTTACCAGGCATAATTGAGGAACCTGGTTCATTTGCCGGAATATTTAATTCATGGTAACCAGCTCGCGGACCAGAAGCCAGGAAGCGGATGTCTTGGGCGATTTTAAACAAATCGGCCGCCAGAGTTTTGAGTGCACCGTGCACTACATCAATTCCAGAATGGTGAGCCAAACCCCAGAACTTGTTGGTCTCCACTTCAAACTTATGTCCATAAACTACAGATAATTGGGCAGCAATCTTGCTCGTCATTCCCGGCGCTGCATTTAGCCCTGTACCAACCGCCGTACCACCAATTGCCAACTCATAGAGCGTCGGCTTAAGTTCCTTGATATAGGCTAAATCGTGCTTTAAAGCCGCTAGATAGCCGGATACTTCCTGGCCAAAGGTAATTGGGGTGGCATCCTGCAAGTGAGTCCGGCCCACCTTGACTGTCGTCCAATACTGGTCTTGCTTGACCTTTAGTTCATTGATAAGGTGCTGAAGAGCTGGTTCTAACTTATCCAGTGCCTCAACCGCCACAATATTCATCACTGTCGGATAAGTATCGTTAGAAGACTGCCCCCGATTAACATCATCATTAGGCAGAATTGTTAATTCGGGGTGCAACTTGTTGGCCAGATTAGCAACCACCTCGTTAACATTCATGTTACTTTGAGTGCCTGATCCAGTTTGGAGCACGTGTAAAGGAAAGTCTTTGCGCAAGTCATCATCATTTAGTGCCAATAACTGGTCAATTGCTTCCACAATCGCTTGCCCCTTCTCCTGAGGCTCGTCACCGACTTCAACGTTAGATACAGCCGCCGCCTTTTTTAACTGCAAAAAAGCACGAATAACTGCTAGTGGCATTAACTCCCCACTGGGAAAATTATTCCGACTGCGCTCTGTTTGCGGACCCCATAAAGCATTTTTGGGAATTTTAACCGGACCAATCGTGTCACTTTCAATTCGGTACTCTACTTCACTCATCACTAAACTCCTTTTGTCTTGTTTTACTGTATGAAACCTACTTAACTAATAACTATTATTTATCATACCTGCTAACAGTTGCTTTTTCAATATCTTTAAAATAAATGGCAAATTATTTAATTTTTTAAAAAAACGAAAGTTTAAAGATCTCGCTCTTACCAGTGGCCTAAATTTTTAAAGTTTCAGCATTAATAGCTACGATTATGGTAGAAAGTGCCATCAAAGCTGCACCAACTGCTGGCGTGAGGATAATTCCCCAGGGTGCCAAAAGTCCGGCCGCCAGCGGAAGCGCAACGATGTTGTAGCCTGCGCCCCACCACAAATTTTGGACGGTTTTTTGTTGCGTATGCTGGGCCAATTGTAAGAAGCTAATAATATCAGTTGGATTACTGTTAACTAAGACAACGTCAGCCGAGTCTACCGCTACATCCGTACCAGCACCAATGGCAACGCCAATATCAGCCTTGGCCAAACTAGGCGCATCATTGATCCCATCACCTACCATCATCACCTTGCTAACTTGGTCTTGGAACTGGGCAACAATTTTTTCCTTATCTTCTGGCATTAAATCGGTATAAACTTCAGTTATGCCTAACTTTTTTGCAATTCCTTGCGCAGCCTCGCGATTATCTCCAGTTAACATAACTGGTGTAATATTTAACTTTTTAATCTGTTTAATTAAAGATTGGGCACCAGGTTTAATCTCGTCGCCAACTAGCAAATAGCCTAGGACGGTTCCTCCTTCTATGAGGTAACTAGCGGTATTATTTAAGGTATCAATTGCCGGAAAGACTTCAACTTGCGATCGCGCTGCCTGTTCATTAACAAGCTGATAATGATGACCATTGATGGTACCGCTAATCCCCTCACCTGGCAGATTTTGACCATTAGTTAACGTCAGTAAGTCAACCTTTTTGGCTTGGGCAAATTGCAAGACACTCTGGGCAATCGGATGAGTTGAATCCTGTTCTAAAGAAGCAGTAATGGCCAGTACCGCTTGTGCGTCGAGGTCAGAACTCAAACTAGCAAACTTATTGACCCGGAACTTTCCTGCGGTCAAAGTGCCCGTCTTATCCAATAAGAGATAATTAAGTTTTGAGCTAACGCTAATGACTTTACGGTTTCTAATCAAAAGACCATGCTTTGCTCCGATAGCCGTGGATTTAGCATTAACTAAAGGAATTGCTAGCCCCAAGGCGTGCGGGCAGGCAATGACCAGGACAGTGACCATGCGCTCTAAGCCAGTACCAATACCGCGCATGCCAGTCCAAACAATTAAAGCAATAAGTCCCACAACTAGAGCGGCATAGAAAAGCCAGCCCGAAACGCGATCAGCCAGGTCCTGCAGCCTGGACTTGGTCATCTGCGATGACTGTACTAGCTGGTTAACATTAGCCAAAAAACCTGAATTAGCCGGACTATTGACCTTGACCGTCAGAGCACCACTACCATTAAGCGAGCCCCCGATTACTCGATCACCTTTTTTTCGGAAGACCTCGCGGGCTTCCCCCGTCATTAGCGACTCGTTAACCCGACTAGATCCTGCTAGAATAGTACCGTCTAAGGGGATACTTTCACCGGCCTTAATCAAAATAAGTGCGCCTCGTTTGACGTCATTAATTTCCACCTCAACGGTTCGCTTACCCTGTTTTTGGTGTACTTTATCAGGCAAAAGCTTGGCTAAATCATGAACCGAGCTATTGGCCGACATTACCGACGACATCTCAATCCAGTGACCGAGCAACATAATTAAGATTAAAGTAGCCAGTTCCCAAAAAAAGTCCATTGTATGTTCTGCACTCTGTACTAAGTCATTGCGGATGAAGGCATACAAACTGTAGAGGTAGGCCGTGGAAATTCCGAGCGTAATCAGCGTCATCATTTCAGGCCGGCGCTCTTTTAACTCAGAGCAGGCACCCTTAAAGAAAGGCCAACCACCGTAGCAAAATAAAATAGTGGCAAAAACTACTACCACCCAATCCGAATCGGGAAAAGAGAATTGAAATGGTAGACTAATGCCCATTGCTGGTGCCAAAAACAAGATTGGCAGTGCCAAAACCACCGAAACCAGTAAGCGCTGCTTTAAATTGCCCATCGGCATCATCTGCTGATTACCCATGTTCATGTTTCCATGCTCATGACCAGCGTGCATTGCAGTCCGCTTTTTGTCTTCATTTTCGTTTTTAGCCAACTTGCTCAGTCCAATCTTTTAACTCATAATCACTTTATTCTTCTCCTTCAATCTACTTTTATTAATAGTAGTTGTCAAAAAAAGTGGCTCATCTAAAAGCTAATCTGCATAGTTTTGCTACTGCTTTGGTCGTTTGCGGTAAAAATGCACCAGTAAGCCAGCGGCAATTCCGACCGCTGCCGGAATTACCCAGTCCAGACCAATTGCAGCCAAAGGCAACAAACGTACTTGGAGTTCCTTGATAAAATGAGCCCACGGACTTTGGCTGATAACCGGGGGAAACGAGGCTAACATATCGAGTAGTGCAGGAATCATGGTCAGTCCGATTGCCCAAAAGTACACAACTGGATCGCCAGCAAAAGCTGTCTTAGCAATCGACAGGACAATTAACACAATGGCAATTGGATACAAAAACATCAACATTGGGGTTGACCAAGCAATGATTGTGTCGAGGCCAAAATTGGCCGTCACAAATGATGCAAAGGTCATGATTGCCAGCCAGGTATGATAACTGATTTTTGAAAAGCTGCGGTGAAAGTCCTGGGCAAAAGCCGCTAGCAGGCCCACTGCGGTCGTTAAACAAGTTAGCGTCACCAAAGTAGCCAGGAGGGCATGCCCAAAGTCACCAAGGTAATAAGTAACAATCTGATTGAAGGCTGTACCACCTTCAGCTGAGGGCTTAAAGTGCTTAAGCGTTGTAGCCCCCAGCCAAATCAGTGCAATATAGATCAGTCCAATTGCGCCAGTGGCAATAACACCAGCGCTCGCAGTAACCTTTGCGTTACTCTTAGCAGAAGTCTTGCCTAGCTGTTTGACCGCTGAAACAATCGTATAACCAAAGGCCAAGCCAGCTAAAGCATCCATCGTGTTATAGCCCTGCAGAAAACCATTAAAAAAGGCCATATTGTGATAAGCAGCAGTGACTGTCTGCTGATGAGCCGCACCCATTGGCTTTGCAGCTGCCAGCAGAAAAACAACAAACAGTAAAAGTAGAAAAATTGGATTCAAGACGCGACCAACACTGTCCAAGATAGTTGTTTCTTGATAAGAAATAATAAACGCTAAAATAAAAAAAATAGCGGAAAAAACGAGTAGGCATGGCTGAGCCAGCTTGGCTGGTAAGACAGGTTGCAAACCAACCGAAAATGAAATACTAGCGGTCCGCGGGGTTGCAAATAAGGGGCCCAGGGTCAGGTGGATTAGCACCATAAAGGCCAGCGCAAACTTTCGGCCCAAAGGACGACCAATATCGTAGATTCCCTTGGCATGACTGACACTAATCGCTAAAACGGCTAACAGTGGCAAAAGCACGGCGGTTACTAAAAAACCGGCAGTAGCAGCCAGCCACTTGGCTCCTGCTAGTTGGCCCAAGTGAACAGGAAAAATCAAATTTCCTGCCCCAAAAAACAAGCCAAATAATAGGGAAGCAATCACTAAATATTGCTTCCAGGTTAATGGTTTGGTATTTTCATCCGGTCTAATCTCTTCCATACAATCTTCCTCAATTTCTTAACTAGCAGCGTCTTTAAAATAAAAAAGCACCCTTGATTGTCATCAAGGGTGCTTCACGCACGGTACCACCTATTTTACTGCCTAATTCTCAAAAGCCGCAGTCACTTCACGTACAGCCCAATTGCGATACGCTAACACGATAATGGGTGTCACCAATACTAACTACTTAAATTCACTAGCTTGCTCAAAGTTACTTTCAGATTGTTTTCACGATCCCTTTTCACCATCAGGACTCTCTAATACGCTACCTACAACCTTACTCTTCTTTTCATTGCATTTTTCTATTAATAATATTCTAATCAACAACTTATTTATTGTCAACCAAAAAATAAAACTAGCTTACGCTAACTCAATCATAGCTGTTAGCAATATCGTTTACACAAAATTGGCGTAGTTGTTTTTTAACCAGGTAACAAGGGATTTAGCAGCTTTAGTCATGCCATATTCAAGCATCGCTATCCCATAATGCGGCTGCACTGGATATATTAGCGGAATACCATGTAGCTGCCGATCCGCAAAGTCTGAAACAAAATTAGCCCAAATACCCACCCCCAAATTAGCTTGAACCATTACATGCGAATTTAAAATGTTGTTAGAATAAACCAAATTTAAATGCTTATTCTCTTTGACAATCGCCTTTTGCAGTTCATTTTGGGAAGGTGGACACCACTTACTATCTAAAAAAATCAAGCGATAATTACTCAAACTGGTTAATGGCAAGGCTGCTTCACTAGCTGCCTTGGGACCATAAAAATTGGCATAATATTTACCTTCAACCAAATCCGTATAATGGATATTGGCAATTTTGGCCACGATGTCAGGCATGGTAAAGATCAAATCGCAGTCTCCATTTAACAAGTGATCTTTTAGACTATTATGAGCAAAATTTTCCAAGTAGATATTTGGCCAGTTGTTAGCTTTAACTTGCCGATATTCTTTAATGATATTAGGTAGCATTGAAATTTCATACGGCGTTCCGCTGTAACCTATGGTTAGATCTTCCGCTCTGGCACTAGCAATTCTTTGGGCCTTTTGGACCGACTTATTGTAGAGGTTTAACATGGGCTTCATCGAAGCATAAAAATTTTCTCCACTTTTCGTTAACTGTACCTGCTTTCTTGTCCGATAAAACAGTAAAAAATTGAGCTCTTTTTCCATCGAAGAAATAGTTTGTGAAACTGCTGATTGAGACAAGTTCATTTGTAAGGCAGTGCGCGAAAAGTTTAAGGTTTCAGCTAAATTTACAAAAACAGCTAAGTGGTCATAATTCATTTTGGTTACCTTCTACATCCTATATATCAGTAAAACTTATAAACAATCATATTCTTGATTAATTGTGCTCCTTTAACCAATGTTATATTAAGATCATAAATATTAACAGAACAATTGCAACTTTTTAAGGAGAAAAATTATGAAAAAATTGCGAGCTGGACGTTACGCTGTTATTGCACAAGAATATGAAAAAGAAACGATGCCACTAGAAGTTGAAATTACTGATAATCAGATTAGCCAGATACTTCCACAGGAGCCAATGATTCCTGGCAGTTTGGAAGAAAGTGTTTTTACTAAGGTACCCCAAGAAATCATTCAAAAGCAAAGTATTGACGTCGATGCGATTACTGGTGCAACCCATTCCGTTAACGGCTTAATTCAAGCCGTGAGCACTGTAATTGAACAGGCCGGAGGAGATCCTGCTGACTTTAAGTTACACTCAAATAGCAAAAATAGTGACCCGTCATCAAAAACACCAGATTTAGCTGATCCGCAAAAAACTTTTGCTAGCTGGCGTAATAAACCTGAACAAGTCGTAAAAGAATATCATACCGATTTTTTAATTGTTGGTGCTGGTATTGCAGGACTTGCAGCAGCAGTTCAAGCTCGTCAATTAGGAATGGAAACAATTGTAATTGAAAAAAATGGCTTTGTCGCTGGCAACGGTGGCGGAGTTGAAGGCATTTTTGGGATTAACACCAAAATGCAAGCAGCCGCTGGAATACATGCCGAACCAGAAGACATTATTACCAAAGAAGCAGAACTAGGACAATACCGAGCAGATGGCTCTTTTTGGGTTGATTTAATTAATAATTCCGCTGCCAATATTGACTGGCTAGTAGATTTAGGGGTGCAATTAACTAATGTTGATGATTACCACGGCACCTGCATGTTTCCAACTTTTCACTGGTTTAAGGGGGGCTTTGCTTCAGTTGGGTATGCCCCTTACATGAAAAAACAGGCTGATAAACTCAAAGCACAATTCTTACTTGAAACAGCTGCTACCAGTATTATTTACGAAGATGGCATAGTCAAGGGCGTCTACGCTAACACACCCGCAGGCAGCATTAAAATTAGTGCCAAGGCTACCCTGCTAGCAACTGGTGGCGTAGGGCACAACCCTAAATTACTCGAAGCCCAAGGCTGGTCGACTAAAAATATTCATTATTGCTCCATGCCCAGCAACACAGGTGACGGTTATCAAATGGCTATGTCCGTTGGCGCAAAAGACTTTTTAAAAGAGTCACCCGAGTTTATGATGAACTATATTCAAGCTCTGCCACACGAAGGTGTACACTTGTACATTGATCCAATTAATGGCTTTATGTCTCTACCAGCAGGTGGACCAGTTGTGTTCGTTAACCAAGACGGGCGCCGTTTAGTTAACGAAAATGTCAAAAAAGATAACCTGCTCTACCAACGAATGGCAATTAAATCAACTCGAGTTACGTATGAAATTTTCACCCAGAAAATTTATGATCAAATTACAAAAGACGTCCCTAAGGCAGACCAAATACTAGCCCAAGCAGTTAAAACAAACGATGGTGATTCGCTCTTTAAAGCAGATTCATTCGCTGGTCTAGCGCAAGCCGTTGGCTTACCAGAAAATGTTTTAGTTGAAACCATGGAAAACTACAATTCATACTGTGAGCGTGGACACGATTTGGAATTTAACAAGGATAAAGATATGCTGCTGGCGATGAAAGAAGGCCCTTATTACATCGCTCGCCTTGATCCCTCAAACTTAATCGGGATTGGTGGAATTGGTTCAAATCAAAAATTCGAAGTTATTACTAACGACTTTACTAAAATCCCTGGTTTATATGCTGCCGGAATGGATTCAACGATGCAATATCGGGATGTCTATACGATTACTTTAGGTGGTTCAGCCTGTGCCCATAATGTTAATTCTGGCCGACACGCTGCCATACATGCGCAAGAATATCTTAAGCAGAATAACTAATTTAGCTAAAAAAACCTAGAAAAAAGTCTAATCTACCCAAAAAAGACTGACATATCACGTTAACAAACGTTGAATTGTCAGCCTTTTTAAATTGTGGGATTTTTTTGTTTAAGTTAAAAAGCACTTTTCTCCCAGACTCTTTTCTAAGCTTTTTTAGTTGCAACCAGCCTGGTGCCATGTAGTTGTTCTACATTTAACCTGTTTGCAATAGTAGCGCAATTGGTAGCCGTAATACCACCACCCGGTAAGATTGCAATGCGCTGGCCAGCCCATTCCATAATTTTTTTTAAGTGTGGTATTGTGGCTAAAATTGGTTGATCCAGACTCCCGCCATGCGTCAAAATACGACAAACGCCACTGGTTACCAACCAGTTGAGTGCTGCTTGCTGATCTGCAGCTGGAATGGCATCAAAGGCCATGTGCATGACAACCTCAAGGCCCAAATTTCGTGACAAGTTAATCAAGCGTTTCATTTGAAGTTGGTTGAGCTGGCAGTCCTTAGTCAAGCAACCAAACGTGACCGCGTCAGCCCCGGCCAAACTGGCAACTTGTATGTCACTTACCATGATGGCAAGTTCAGCTTCATCATAGACAAAATTACCACCTCGCGGCCTAATCATCACCACAACCGGAACGTTATGGTGGTGGGCGTAATCAACCGTTTTCTTAATCAAACCAAATGATGGCGTTGTTCCGCCAGTACTTAAGTCACTATTTAGCTCAATTCGTCCAGCGCCAGCTGCAATCATTTGAGCAGCGCTGGCAAAATCTTCAACACAAGCTTCTTTCAACATTTATCTTTTCCTTCTGTACTAGTTATGCAACTTAACCGTCACCTAATCAAGGCTAATCCCATTTTGCTTTTCATACTCATCAAACCACGCTGATGAAACTGCTTTGATTGGGGTTACTCCTGCTTGACCAGGCTGGGCAAAGTAAATCTGAGCTCCCCCTTCAGCCGTGGCCACGCAGAAAGGAAATTCCACATTCGTGGCCACGCCCCATGCGCCCTGCTTATTCAGCGCAATCAAGGAGATAGCGCCAGTCTGACCAGAGCGTTTTTTTAGCTTGGCAATAAAGTGATAAAGGGTCGCATCACAAGCTGCTTGCGGGGACTTGCCCTCCGCCATCTGCCTAACAATTTCATAAGACAAGCAGCCCTTCATAATATCCTCGCCTAAGCCAGTAGCCGCAGCGCCGCCAATTTCACTATCAACATAAAAGCCTGAACCAGATAACGGAGAATCGCCCGTGCGACCGCTCTTCTTCATAAACAGACCAGAAGTAGACGTGGCTGCTGCCATCGAGCCAGCCTGGTCAAGTATAATGGCACCGACCGTGTCGTGACCATCATAGGGCTTTAAGTCTATATTTGGTGTTGACTTGCGCCTGTCTTGCCAGCTTGCTTTAGCCGCTGTGGTTAGCATGTTAGTCATTTCAAAACCAGCCTGCATCGCAAATTTGGTCGCTCCTGGCCCCACTAAAAAGCTGTTAGTCTTGTTTTGGCTTAGTCGGCGGGCAACTGAAACGGCATGCTTAACATTCTCAAGTGCAGCTACTGCTCCTTGAGCTAGAGTATCGCCGTCCATAAAAGCCGCATCTACTTGAACCACCCCTTCTTCATTGGGCAAGCCGCCATAGCCGACTGACTTATACAAGGGATAGTCTTCTACGGTATTAATTAATTTCTCAACTGCGTCTCCAGCGCTAACTCGATCATTTAGTTGCTGACTGGCTGCTTGTAGACCATCATACGACATTCTCCAAGTCGATATCGCTGCCCATGTATTCATCTCTGTACTCCCTTGCTTTTATTACCTAAATCTTAGCCTAGGCAAGTAAATCCCACAAGTGGCAAAAATTATTTTTACCTAAAAAAACTTATGTACCTTAATTAAAATTAAGGTTGATTCAAGCTTGTTCTTTGTCAATTCCAACTTGAATTAGTGTCTTGTAATTCATTTCCATTCTTTGATAAATATGCTAACGATTTATTGAACGCATTCACTATAAAATTTCGAATAATCGATAGCATACATTTACCCTACCTACTCAAGAAACGCGCATAGCCAATAATTGTAACTGTGTGAGTAACAGGACACTCCCGCTTACGCGGGAAACACTTAAATAATTAAACCGATTATTAACGCAATAATAAATAATTTAAATGACTCATCACCGGTAATTGTTCTAATATTTGTATGAAATACACTATTTGTAAAAGGTACAAATGCCTTATTCCAACCATAGTATAAAATCAAACAGGATAGCCATACGCAAAATGCGACAATTGCACAAATAACTAAAAAACCAACAAAAAGTTCCATAACTTTACCTCCACTATTACTTTTCTCTATCGTTTTTAAATAGGCTCTGAATAAAAATAAACAGAATACCTAGTAAAAAACCACCCCAAAGATTAATCGTATTCAACGTTACACCAAAGATAAAATGTGCTAAGTATACTATCACGAAATTCCATAGTACATAAAATTCTAAACTTAATATAGTCCCAAGCACTAGCATAATCGTTAAACATGATAGCTAACATTTCAAAAATATGTCTACAACTCCTATTTTACTATATGCTTATGGTGTTATCCGCAATAGTATCTGTTACTATTTTTTGCGTAATATCATCTGCAGAAATATGTTCCCTATTAAACACAGTACCAAAAGCATAGAAATTATCTAACTTTGTTTCTGATATATGTTCTCTCTCCTCATTCGACATTTTTGCGCTCTTATCCCTACTCTGTTCCCTATGTACAATATTGGGGTTACTATCAATAAGTTTATAGGTGTGGACAGGATCACCCCCGCTTACGCGGGAAGCACAAATAATCAACGATCTCTTGTATTATTGCGAAGGGATCACCCCCGCTTACGCGGGAAGCACTCATAGCGAGGCTGATATGGCTTTTGCCAACGAGGATCACCCCCGCTTACGCGGGAAGCACATGCTGAAAATGCCTTTAGTGGCGTTAAATACGGGATCACCCCCGCTTACGCGGGAAGCACTTAACCTGCTTGGCAATTTGCTCGCCAAACTTAGGATCACCCCCGCTTACGCGGGAAGCACTAACCGTCAAAAGACATTTAACATTGGCCAAGGGGATCACCCCCGCTTACGCGGGAAGCACTATCATTTTCTGCAATCATAAACTGGTCACCTGGGATCACCCCCGCTTACGCGGGAAGCACATGCCGGCTGGAAAATAAGCTATTCTGGCCCGAGGATCACCCCCGCTTACGCGGGAAGCACCCCTGCATAGAAAAGCCCTACGTACCTTTTAGAGGATCACCCCCGCTTACGCGGGAAGCACCCATACGCTATGGACTTTTCTACTAATGTCAAGGGATCACCCCCGCTTACGCGGGAAGCACGTCCAACCATGCCGCGTTCATGAAGAAACGCAGGGATCACCCCCGCTTACGCGGGAAGCACAAAAGAAATCATACTGAAAAACGGCGAAAAACGGGATCACCCCCGCTTACGCGGGAAGCACTTCTTTTCAGTGTTCATTTTAATTCTCCTATTAGGATCACCCCCGCTTACGCGGGAAGCACCATAATCTTCACTTTTATCATAGTATTCACTTAGGATCACCCCCGCTTACGCGGGAAGCACACCGAGCCTGCCAAGTTTTGCCGCGTTTTGTGAGGATCACCCCCGCTTACGCGGGAAGCACCGTCTTTTTCTTCTTTTGATTTAAAAATCCCCAGGATCACCCCCGCTTACGCGGGAAGCACTCAACAGGTGTAGGTACATCTACACTAGTTGGAGGATCACCCCCGCTTACGCGGGAAGCACTTGGCGATTTGTCTACATTGATGAGCCTTCAGGAGGATCACCCCCGCTTACGCGGGAAGCACCTTGCTAATATTTTCATCATTGGCTAGATTGTAGGATCACCCCCGCTTACGCGGGAAGCACACACTGGACACTAATACCTAAATTACTAGAAGAGGATCACCCCCGCTTACGCGGGAAGCACTGATTGCCATATTTATTTCCCCTTTGATTTTTGGGATCACCCCCGCTTACGCGGGAAGCACTTGCGTTTATCAGGCTTCTTGTTTTTTTAGTCGGGATCACCCCCGCTTACGCGGGAAGCACAAGAGAAAGCTGATACCGGACTAGATAAAGTTAGGATCACCCCCGCTTACGCGGGAAGCACCAGTTGGCCACACCCTCGTAAATGTCGGTCTCAGGATCACCCCCGCTTACGCGGGAAGCACTAGCTTATACTGAAGCAACAAGTTGTTTACTAGGGATCACCCCCGCTTACGCGGGAAGCACTACCAGAATTGTTTGATAATGATGAGCTACCTAGGATCACCCCCGCTTACGCGGGAAGCACAAAGCTAACCTTGACGGATAGTGATCATAAATAGGATCACCCCCGCTTACGCGGGAAGCACTTGGTGAATTCCTTAAAGACATCAACCTTGGCCAGGATCACCCCCGCTTACGCGGGAAGCACCAGTACTATCTGCCACCTGAATGTTGCCTGCTGGGATCACCCCCGCTTACGCGGGAAGCACTGGTAGATGACCCCGCGCTGTTTGAGCTCCTGAGGATCACCCCCGCTTACGCGGGAAGCACTATTCGTCAGCAACAGACACAGCTTTGGATCGAGGATCACCCCCGCTTACGCGGGAAGCACATATTGCGAAAAAATATTTACAAGATCATGGTAGGATCACCCCCGCTTACGCGGGAAGCACAAGTTCAATCGAATTAGTAACCTGGTCTGTGTAGGATCACCCCCGCTTACGCGGGAAGCACACAGTCTTGGGAAGATGCTTTAGAAGATTTGAAGGATCACCCCCGCTTACGCGGGAAGCACCTAGGTACATCGTTTCAAGAAGATTGATTAGTGGGATCACCCCCGCTTACGCGGGAAGCACAAAACCGGTAGACCTAGACCTGACCAAATTAGGGGATCACCCCCGCTTACGCGGGAAGCACTTTTTTAGTTAGCTGTTTATTTTAAGCTGTTAGGGATCACCCCCGCTTACGCGGGAAGCACTGTCCTGACGTAAATGCAAATAAGCCAGTACCAGGATCACCCCCGCTTACGCGGGAAGCACAGGAAATACTAGTAATAAGAAAGAAGATGATGAGGATCACCCCCGCTTACGCGGGAAGCACTTTTTGGTGTTCAATGGAATTCTTTAGTTTTTGGGATCACCCCCGCTTACGCGGGAAGCACCATACTATAATACCTTTTGTTCAGTAAGTGAAGGGATCACCCCCGCTTACGCGGGAAGCACAGTGTAATTATACTAGTTAGAAATTTATGCCTGGGATCACCCCCGCTTACGCGGGAAGCACCACATGGATACAGGATAACTAATCATGGTTTGAGGATCACCCCCGCTTACGCGGGAAGCACGAGGACAAGCATAATGGCTAAAATCAAAGTAAAGGATCACCCCCGCTTACGCGGGAAGCACAACGAACTAGGTCCTTCCGCTCCCCACACATAGGGATCACCCCCGCTTACGCGGGAAGCACACATATTAATCCTCCTAGTCTAATATTTTGATAGGATCACCCCCGCTTACGCGGGAAGCACCATTAATGAGATGTGTATTGCGGGAGCTGATTAGGATCACCCCCGCTTACGCGGGAAGCACACCAATTCTTTCTCAATTAAGGGCAATACGCCAGGATCACCCCCGCTTACGCGGGAAGCACACTAAATAGATCCCGTTAAATCAGCATTCCTAAAAATGAAGATCTTCGTTTTTAATTAGTTTTTCTGCAAGACTCAAAGTTGCTTCAGCGTCTGATCTTGCTTCATGCGGTCTTGAATTTTCGATTTTGTATTTTTCCAATACAGTACCTAACTTATAATCATCTAGAAATTTGTTTTTCTTTTTTACAATTGGCATTAAGTCAATTAATTTATTAGATAAACCTTCTTCATTGATAGTCTTAAAACCCGTCGAGATAAACCTATCATCAAAGGACAAGTTATAGCCGATAAGCGGTAATCTTTCAACAAATATTTTCAGCCCATGCAGTGCTTTGCTTAATTCAATACCTTGATCCTTTAGACTTTCATTTGAAATGCCGGTTAGCTTAACAATGCTTTCGGGGATTCTTTGGTCAATTTTAACAAAAGCATCGTAATGTTCTTTGGTTCCGTCAGCATTTCTTTTAACAGCAGAAATCGAGATTATTTGATCTTTCGTTGGATCTAAACCCGTGGTCTCGATGTCAAGGGTAACGAAACGGTCTTGACTTTCTATACTATAATGTTTTTGCATACCGGCTTTTGCTTTGCGCCATTTCGCAGCCTTACTAAAGCCATGTTTAACAGGAACATCTACCCGGTTTAATCGTTTTACCAGCGGAATTCCTTCAAAATCCCTAACCTGATAATCCGGTCTAGTAGTTTTAACTTGATAGCCAAATTCATTTTTAGCATTGAAGGCCATAGTTGCCTGACCATTACCGATGTCACGCATAATTCGGTCCCATAATAAATCACGGATCCTCGCGGTCACATTACCAACATAAACACCGGTCTGAATTTCTTGACACCACTTGGTTAGGTCCCCTCTAAGTGAAGGCGGAACTTTAGTTAAAGTAATAACTATCATTAGTCTGCGCCTTCGTCACGTTCAGAATACTGTACGCCATATTTTTGAAGGCCCGTTTTGTCATCCCACAATCCCAAACTTTCAACTTCTTGGTCATCTTCAGCGTCTAATAAAAATTTCAAATCTTTAACCATCCGGATCATTATTTTTCCATCTACAAATGCATCACGCATAGCCAATCTGGTTCGCGAACCAATATCTTTTTCATCATCATCTTCAGCTGCCATTTTAAATGCGATTGGAATTGAAATTTCAGCCTTGTACAAATCCGCAAAATCATAAACAAAAGACAAATCATGCCCTGTATGTACAAATCCTAAAGCTGGCGAAGCTCCCAGAGCAACAATAACACTATAACTAAGGCCGTATAAAGCCTGATGAGCAGCGGTCAAAGCTTTATTAATTGGAGTGCCTGAATCAAAATCATCGTGATTATATTCACGCCGACTCCAAGGAACCCCCGTTTCTTTTGAAAGTTCTCGGTAAACTTGGCGAATTCTCGCTCCTTCTTTTCCGCGCAATTCTTGCATCGTTAAATTCGAAAAATTTTCATTCGGAAAACGCATTTGATACATTTTTCTTGCAACTGCTAGTCTTGAACGAATATTGGATACCAATTTGGCTTGTCTCTCGATTAATAAAGATGAATGATTCAACGTCCGACCATGGGCGTACTGGCGAACTCCCCTTTCACCAACCCAGACCACACTCATTCCAGCATCACCGATTAATTCCATTGCCCGATGGGTAATATCTACTCCAGGTCCCAGCATTAATACACTAATGATGCCTGCCGGAACAAACACTGTACCTTTACTATCTGCAACGACAATCGCACTATCTTGGCGGTTTAATTTGGCATGTTCTAAATAAAGGAAAGTAACTCGGTCTCTAACTCGACTTAACTCAACCAGGTCGGGCTTTTTAGCACCAACATTATGCTTCATTTTGCTTAACCGGAATTACTGTCATTAAGCCCATGCCATAAGCTTTCTTTCGACCTATCCCGCCAATTAATGATTTTTTGAACATCTCTAAGTCCGTTATTTTAAGGATACCCTCAAAAGAAACCCGACTTAGGTGAACTTTCCTTTCATTCTTATGTTTTAAAATTGGATGATCACGCTCAACCACATCAAACAAATAATGATCGGAATTTTCTTGTTTCTTTACGATCTGAAAACCGGTCGTTTTGGTTTTTTGGATAAGCCAGTCTTTTTGTTGGTCAACCGTCACATGCGGAAATACACGGCCTCTTTTTTCGCCAGGTGTAATTACCGAATGAGTCGGATTGGCGGTTAGCCGAAAGCGCAGATATTGTCCGTTCTTTAGTGAATTTAAAAAGTTGTCATATGATTTAATTAATACTGTTCCTGCGACCCCATACTTTACAAGAACCGCTGGATCTGGCTTAGTTTCACTTAATACAATTAAATATTTTTCTTTTCTTAAGGTATCAATCCGCCATAATTTGCGGCTGCGGCTTTGTTTCTCAACTTCGTCGGGAAAACTCTGCTCAACCCAATTATGGTAAGCGCCTAAATGCGTTAAATCCTTGGTTTTTTGCCGATTGTTAACATCGATCATTACCCTCGATAAGTACATTTTGCTCCTTTCTTACAACGCCGCAAATGGGTCGTGTTCGCTACTTGTTTTAAACTTTGGATTAGTTACTTTTTTCCAAACACGGACAACTGGCCGGTAATCGAAATAGCGATTACGTTGATCAAAAGAACCAACACTATCTTTCACCATGAAGTATTTTTCGCCAGCTAAGAGTTTAGCATCAGCAAACAATTCCACATTGATTATCTCTTCCTGTGATTTTTTCTCTTGATACCAATTCGCTGCCTGCCAAGGCAATTTGGATAGGACTTCTACTGGATTAGCATCAGCAAATACAGCTATTTGTAAAACCCCAGCTGGAGCATTTGAACGCCGACCGAGGAAAAGTTGAAACTTGGGATGGTGCAGCGCATATTTGATTTTATCAATTAATAGGTCATTTTCACTACTAATCGCAAGTACAAATACCGCATCTTGGATATAAGCCCGGTAAGTGACCTTTCGCGTGCCTTTTTTCCATTCTACGGTTTGATAATCGGTTAAAAGGGTGCCCGGTTGATCGACTCTAACCGCCAAATCAAGTTTATTAAAAGCTTTGATCCGCTGATCGTCTCTTTGATAGCCAAAAGCAGCAGCAATCATCCCAATGATCGCACTTTTGGACGGATGGGCAGCTGTTGTGCGCTGATTAAAGCTCGCTTCATTCCCGTAAGATTGCAACGGTCCCGTTAATTTAATCGTGATTGTTTTCATCTTGCACCACTTGTTCAAGTTCAGCGGATACTTGCTGGAGTAACTCATTTAAAGTAGCTACTTGATAATCTGTTAAAGAACTATCATCGTCCAATGACAAGATCCATGTTTTAACCGGCTTGTCGACCATTTTGCAGGTATTCTCATACTCTTTTTCAATTCTTTCAATTGAAGCTTTAACATAGCCTTTATTCGAAGTCACTGCTTTTTCAAATGCCGAAACCAAATTAACCGGCGTGTCAGTTCTTAACGTAATCATGACATAATTTGGCAGAGTTTTATTAGCAAAAGTATTTTGTTTACCGGTTGGCATTGATAACAAGAACGATTTGATAAACTCAACTGTTCCTTCAACTGCCGTCTCTGAACCTAAATTATGGACCAATTCAGGGAAATTCAGGTTGGCATAACGATAAAGTGTAGAAGAATTATATTCAATTGTTCCCAGCATTGCGGCTCCCGTTGTATCTTCTTTTTGGAGATCATCAAGGGCCGTAAAGTAATCAAATTCAGGAACCACTTCATGGGTCGAGATTGCGTGCGCTACCTGGGCTGAGCCTTCAACATTGAGTTCAGGATTATCAGCAACCATGCGCCCAAATAAAGCCAAGTCTACTGATTGGTCGCTGTTGAACAAGCGCTTTAATTCCTTTTTATCAATTGTATCGTGATCTAAAACATATTGAGCAATCTTTTCGACCTGTCCCCGACTTATTAAAAGCAAGGCTCCTGTTTTGCCGTCCTTATCCAACTTAATGCCAGTACTCTTAAAAACTTCCTTAACTTTAGCTTGCACATCTTTTTCGGGCAAAGAAGAATCTAATTCCATGATTTTTTCGGCTATTAATTGAGCTAATTTTACAGTTCTTAAGCCTGCACCCAAGTCATGTCCATTAAATTCTTGGCGCATTGCCCGTTTCCAGCTTTGCGATGAAACCCTTGACCTCATTACCCCGCCATAAAGCGCTGTTTTGGGAGCTCCAGTGTCGTCGCGATTAATGTTTGAAGACGGTACCGCCTGTAACGCGTGAAGATCGATGTAAAAGTTTTTATTATTGTTCATTGTTTTCTCCTTTGGTTTTTTTATTGTATCCATAGTATTTCTGACCCCAATCGAGTCTAACCTTATTGGCTGATTCATAACTCATTTGAAAGCGATAGAGGTCTTCAGCAAGTTTTCCGTAATCAATCTTTACCCTGGAATTATTTGCTTTAATAATCCCAATCAGATGATTAAGCGAGTTAATGACGCTATTAACGTCGGTAGTTGCTAACGTTTGTCTAACCCGTCGATCTAAAGCTACTTCTAAATTTTCGTTTTTCCTTAGTTCTGCCAAAGCTGTAAAGAAATCGCTTCCTGCTTCCTGCTTTTTGGTAGAATCCGCTTCTACCTTGTCAGCAGCTTTTGCATTGAGCTTATTTTTACGTTGAATGTGACCATAAACCAATTCATCTTTTCCTTGCTGATGAATGGCATAAATTCTTAAAGCTGCATAAATTGCTTTTTCAGCATATGAGGGCTTACCATTTTTACTCAACATATCTGTCTCTAAAGTTTCCATCATTATCGGCCAAACAGCTTGCGCCTTAGGGCTGGCAAAACTCGCAGCGCCGCGCATACTTGCAAGTACCCCGCGATAATTCCCAGACTCATGCATTTGCATGATCATCGAGCTGGTCTTCATACCTATTTTATTCATAACTTAGCTCACCACCTAATTTTCAATTTGTTAGAAACGCTTCCTAACAACTTATTCTTTGCCACAAAAACATTCAGTAAATTCTTCTGATCGTCTACGATTCCCGTAATATCACGGGATGTGCTATTTTTCATAAAATCTTCTACTTCAGAATTAACAATTTTCCATAATTCTTTCTTCCATTCGTTAATCTTTAGATCCCGATCATCTTGATTGGTCAATTGGGATAACCAGGTTTTAAAAGGCATGTTCAACTGATCGTAAAATTTATCCATTAACTTTTTGTTCAATTCTTTAGAATCAAGTTTACGAATTCTTGCTAAATCATTGACAAATACCCAGTAGCTTTTCCCAACATCTTGGGTCAAATCAATCGTATCTTCGATTCGTTTAGGCCAATAATTTTCACTATCATCAAAAAGTACATTGAGGTCCAAGGTCAAATCATCTGAAACTTCAGCATAAGGTGATTGAGAAGTGGCGTTACCATCACTCACTAAGGCGACTGAGACCAATGAAATGCGTTTTTTGCGCTCAATTATTTTCTCGTTTTTAAGTTCATTAAGCCAACTGACTATTCCCGGTCGATGAACATCATCAGCCTTGTTGGGATTGACATAATCACCAAATTTGCGCCACATTGCCAGACTTAATGCCTGTTTTCCTTTAACCGCAGGAATAAACTCATTATCTTTGGCTTGGCGGCTTTTTTTCCAAACTGTCATCGGTTCGATAAAAGCATTGCTTGAACTAAATATGGGAATGCCAGCACTATAAATCGTTGGCAGCATGTCGCTTGACCACTCAATGTGAATAATTCGCGACCAGGCTGTGTAGAGTGCAGCTCGATTATCGGGTAGCAATTCCGTTTTACGCCACTTAATGTATTCGCCAATCTCATCATATTCCCAAACTGGTCGTTCTTGATAATACTCATCACCTGTCAAAACCAAATTCAACAGCAAGGATTCAAACATGTTCTTTCCATTGGCATAAACGGGATTTAATTTATACAGCCAGCCGGCGGGAGTTGAAAACTTCTCAGCAGTTTCAACTTTTGCTTTATCGGTAACTCCCGTAAAATTCTGATAACAGATGAGCCAACGTACCAATTCAGCCAAATCTACGTCATTTTTAGAATCGGCAATTTTAGGCGAAAAAAGATCGGGTGTGTTGTTACTTTCTGAAATCCGGCGATTCATTTGCTTAATCGCAACCGTCCCCGTGCCCTTGGCTATTTTGTATTTATCAAGGACGAACCGGTCGTATTCTTCCTTTGTCACCTGATAAAAAGGATGTTCCCCAAATAAATCAAAGCGATCTTGATTTTTCTTTAAGTATTCCACCACCACTTGGGTGAAATTACCGCCTTGGTATAAGCTCTCCCACGTATCAAGCAAATCATCTTCGTCGTAATCAGTAACATCTGTTACTTGAAATTTCTTGGGGTCAACCGTTAGCCAGCCATAAGACTTATCCTCGGCATTAAAGCGAGAATAAACCGTCTGTAAAACCGCTAACAAAAATCGCATAATCGCCAGATCCTGTGAGCGCATCTCACCAGCCAGCTGGCGATACTGCTTGGCATTTTCGAATAATTCGACCATTGATACTGTTTGAGTTTTTGCATTAAGATCAATTACTTTAATCCACGGATCAATGACTAAATTAAAATGCTGATCATTCATTAACTTCCTCCTTTATTATTTTTAAACCAAATTTAGCTGAATAATTTAGCAGCCAATTATGCTTCTTATGCTTCAAGTGAATTGTGGCATTGTTATTGCCATCCAATACAACTGCTAGTTCCCCTTTTAACCACTTATCTGACTGCCAGGTAGGAAAATATTTCCCTGTAGTTTCTTCCAAAACATCAATAATATCGTTAACATCAAAACTAACTGCTGCCGGCAAGCGAATAACTTGCCCAGCGAGCTCTTTAGACTGACAAGTCTCAATTGGTCGACCGTCAAGCAGAAAGATTTGGTGATTTTTTTCTTGTAAAAGCAGCACATCAAGCGTTTCCTTAATATCGCGGACCGCAGCTTGGGCTTTTTGCTCATCCACTGCACTATGCGACCGATCTAGCCAACCATGCAAGGTTTTTCTCTTCTTATTTATTGGAGCCGCGATTCTAAACGCCTTAGCTTTAATCTCCGATCTTTCCAGGTCATGTGCAAATTCAGCTTTGGCTGCTGACAGACCTGCAATTTCGGGATCATTGTTTTCATCGTAGGTCTTTTGGACAAGGTTAGATATATCATCCGGTAAATGAATCTCATCATTTAAATAGTAATCTGTCTTCATGAGGAGGTACTTCTCGTAAACCGCCTCATTTGCGGCACCATAACTACCCATCGCTTCAATTCCCATCACAGATAGCTTGGGAGCTCGAAACTTTGGTGGACGTTCAATTAAATGACGATGAAGTCGGCCCGCTCGTTGCAACAAGAGATCCATTGGTGCAATATCAGTGTAAAGCACGTCAAAGTCAATATCTAACGACTGTTCAAGCACTTGGGTGCCTATCACGATCATTTTGTGCGGCCTTTTTGCCCCTTTACCAATTTTAGTTTGCAGCCGCTCTTCAATCTTGATCCGCTCGGGCGCAAGGAAGGCCGAATGCAGCACAATCAATTCAACAGTTTCGTCATCAACCAGCTTTGCCAACTCTTGTGACCTTTTAACCGTATTAACAATTATTCCAGCAATACCGCCGTCATTAATTGCAGTTAAAATTGACTTGATTAACTTGTCACTTTCGAGGTTGATTCGTTGTACTTTTAAACTGACCGGTTTTTGATCTGATTGTCCCGCAAAATGTGAGACTTGTTTGACCTCGCTTCCATCTAAAATAGTTAAGAGCGGGTATGCTTGAGATTCGACCCATTCAGCATCTGTTGTTAATTTTTTTTGATATTTACCATGATAATAGGATTTTAAGAGCTGCACCCTTTTATCTTTAGGTAAAGTTGCAGAGAGCAGCACTAGCGGTACCCGATAAGCGCCTAACCATTCAATCGCGCGATAAAGATACTGGTTCATGTAGGCGTCATAGGCGTGCACCTCATCAATCACGATTACCTTATCGCTGAATCCGAGATGCCGTAAAAATAAGTGCTTCTGCTTGAGGGCCATTAACAACAGCGTATCAATCGTACCAACCGCAAACTTTGACAAAATGGACTTTTTACCCGTGAACCAGCTGTTAACTACAACTGCACCAGCATCTTCAACGTTACTGGCATTGGGCAAATTTGCATATTCCTGATTAAATTGCGCCTTGCCGTGCAACAATTTAATGGCTAGGTGATCGTTCTGCTCATCTGCTATCTCGCCGAGCCAGGTGTTAACGCGGGTAAACATAGCGTTGCTCGTTGCTTGGGTAGGTAGCCCCCAGAACAAACCATCACGCTGAGTCGCATAAGCTAATTGTTCAGTGGCAATTAAAGATGTTTCTGTTTTCCCCAGCCCCATCGGTGCTTCGATGATAATCATGCCGGGATCACTGGTATCCTCAATCGCCTCTGTGATTACTCTTTGTACGGGGCGAGCCGTAAAGCCCCAGCGCTTTTTGTAAGGATCCTGCGTCACGTCAACTTTTTCAGGAATCCAATCACCACTAATGTCCCAGGCTTCAACTGCTGCTTCGAAGCGACCTTCTAAATCCAGATCATCGAATGTGAGATCCAAAGGAATCAACGGAAATAATTTTTGGTTGGGATCATCACCTAAAAATTCACTTGAAGCAAACCAATCTGCCGTGATCAAGAGTCCTTCTAAAATAACCGCTTGAGCTTGGTTGACCGCAGGTATTTCTGCAACAGAATGATATCCAGCGAGTTTTAAGCCATATTCAAAAATTTCTTTTTGAATAGCTTGCCAATTTTTCCGCACCGCTTCAGCATCAGTCGCAGAATTACCCGTGTCATACTGTCGATAATTATCCGGATAGTCATCAAGCTGCTCAGCCGGAAAGACTGGCCCGGCATCACCATGATGTCCGCCAATAATAGCTCCGATTGAATCTGGGAGTCCCAGATCTTCTAGCAAAGCCTCCCCTGCCTTAGCGTGAGGAGAATATTTTCGAGATGAGCCAGTATAATCGTTTAACTTTGTAAATCCCGAATCAATCAGATTTTCGATTAACTTCTCGTCCAGGTCATCGTCGCCGCTGTACGAACTTTTAGTCTGGAATGCTGGTGTGGCTTTGCCAATATCGTGATTAAACCCTAAAAATTTAACTAACTTGCGTAATTCTGTTTCTCCGCCAACATTTTCGCTCAGCCATTTTTTTGTGCCTTCACAAACTTTATGACTGAGTAACCAATTGATTACATTGGCCGTATCAATCAAATGAGCCAGCAAGGGTAGCCAGAGCTGTTCGCCGTTGTCAGTCCTTTTTTTCGCCCAGAGCGCCTTTACTTCTTTATCCATTTTGCTCCTTTCTTTGGTACTTATTAATTTTTAAAAACTTATTTATAGAATATTATAGTTTTTTGTTTTTGGCAAGTGGTTTTGTTAAATATTTTAGCTTTTTGAGTAAATTGATAAATAGGTCTTCACTAAAATCCACAAAAAAAGTTAGTGGCTGGCCACTAACTTTCGTCCTTTCCCCTGCTTATTGCAGGAAACACTAGATTTCAAAGAATCTTATAGGGATCACCCCCGCTTACGCGGGAAATAAACTGTAAAGTTATTATACACTTTCAAACAAATTACGAAACTATTGAACTATACAATATTTCACCTTCCACTAACAGTAAGGATCTATCCCAGAATAAAGAATAGCGGTCAGCTGATAATAAATTAGCAAACCCATGACGTTTAACTTTTTAGTTGCACTTCATTACCTTTATCGATGGTTTAGTTTTACCACATACCGATAACTTTGGTCCAGAGCAGACCGCCGCCCAACCAGATGACGTTAAGTACAACACCAATGATTGCACTTAACTTCCACCAGTCCTTGTTAGAGACATATCCGGTTGAAGAAAGCAGCGCAGCCGGACCAGCTGAATAGGTTGAAGTTGACAAATAGAGTGAACCGTCTAAGGCCAACATTAACGCAGCCATGATTGGCGGCACACCAGCACCAATCGCAATTGACAAAAAACCTGCATACAGGGCCGAGATTTGTGTCGAAACACTTGGAAATAGGTAGTGCAAGTAGAAGTAAGCCAGGTATAGGATGACCAACACCCAAACCCAATTCAAACCTTGCAAACTGCTTCCCAAGGTTTTTGAGAACCACGGGAAGAAGCCTAATTGCATGAGCTTTTGTGACATTAACATAATAATTGACAACCAAGTTAAAATATTCCAAGCAAAACTCTGTCCGAGAATGTCCTTGACGTTAATTACGCCACAAATCAACAGCAGTGCGACTGCAATGAAACTAACCATTGTTGCATCAATCCCAAATTTAGAACCGATTAACCAAAGTACAACTGACATGACAAAAACCACGGCCATAATCTTTTCAGCGGCGGTCATCTTACCAATTTCCTTTAATTTGCCATCTGCCCAGGCGTGAGCGTTTGGCGTTTCCTTAACTTTAGGTGGGTAAATTTTGTATAGAATCAGTGGCACTACTAAGAGTGAAATCAGTCCGGGGACGATTGCCGCTACAAACCACTGCATCCATGAAATGGTAATGTTCTGTGTTTTGGCGATACCCAGTGCAACCATATTACCAGCCAATCCAGTTAAGAACATAGTTGAAGTGACAATGTTAACTTCGTACTCGTTAAAGACCAAGAACGACCCAATATTACGCTCTGTCCCCTGCTTAGGATCAGAACCCATTTCTTTTGAAAGGTTATCAATAATTGGGTACATGATGCCGTTAACCCGGGCATTATTACTTGGAATTCCAATTGCTAAGACCGTTTCAACCAACGACAAGGCGTAAGCAAGTCCTAGAGTCCGCTTGCCAAAGGTCTTAACAAAGAAGTAGGCGATGCGCTTCCCCAAACCGGACTTGATGAAACCGGCAGCAATAAACATACACATCGCAACCATCCAGGCGGTCGAGTTACCAAAGCCAGCAGTTACTTCTTCCATCTTAAAGATACCAGTAAGGGTTGCAATTACGATAGCAATGATGGTGGTTGCCATCATGGGCAGCGGTTTAGTCACGCAAGCAACAATTGTTGCAATGAAAATGGCAAACAAGTGCCAGGCCTGAACATTAATTGCAGCTGGTCTAACCGGCGTCAATAACCATAAGATAATACCGATTGCAAGTGGCATTAACCACTTTTTCCATTCAAATTTATCTAACATTTTTCTCTCCTTTAAATCACTTGTTAGCTTGCTTAATAGCGGCCTTTACGGCTTCTTCTAGTGCCTTAGTGGTCATCGATGCCCCAGAAACAGCATCGACTTCGGTAGAATTTTGCTTGACCATTTCCCGTGGCAGCTGCTCAAGCGCTACAGCTCCAATACCTTCAGTTTCATGATTTTCCAAGACTTCAACCTTTTTAATCTTCTTATCTTCATAGGTAACACGGACTAGAATGCGGCCACCGATTCCAGCTTCAGAAGAACCTAGGTATTGGTTAGCTTCCAGTTTAATCCGCTCTGCCCGATTACCGTCCACCAGATCATTAATACTGGGAACTTGATTAACTAAGTCAACTTCTTCAGCAGCAGGTGTCAACTTGGCGACGGCCTCGCCCGCAATCTTGCCAAAAATCAAGCACTCCGCCAGATTGCCTCCACCTTGGTAGTGGTTAGCGCACATGCCGCCCAGTTCCCCTGCCGTATAGAGCCGCTTAATCGGTTCGCCTTGTTCATTAAGAACACGGGCATACTCATCATGTTGTGGTCCCCCTTGGGTGTTCAAAACCGCTGGGGCCAACTTGATCGCATAAACTGCCCCATCCGTTGAGAAGAGCTCAAGCGTTGCAGGAGCACGCTCAAATTCCAAATCGCACCCGTTTTTAGCAAATTCGTTGAAGCGTTGTACCGTTTGGATTAGGTTAGTAGCCGGGACATTTAGCTTGTCGGCAAGATCAGATAGTGAAGCAGCCTTAACTAGCTTGTCGAAGAATTTCTGATACTTTAATTTACCTTGCTGCTGTTCTTGAACAAACTTATCACACTGCTTTTGGTCAAAAACTAGCCAGGCATTGTCATAGGCATGCGGCAAAAGGTAGTCACCATGCTGATAAATATGCCCATGGCGGAACTTAGCGTCTTCACGCATAAAACGACTGCCGTCATCAGCAACAGCAAAAATTGAACCAGATTTAACGTTCTCCCAACCACTAATTTGGCGACCACGCTCATTTTCCGTTTCCGCAATCACATAACTCGGGACGATTCCTAATGATTCATAATTGCCCATATGCCACATCTTGGCACCAACTTCACTCGCCATGCTAATTCCATCGCCCTTGTTATAAAGCGTGCCAAGTGGCGTCAACTTAGTAATATGCAGGTAATCCTGCTGCATTTGGGGATTATTTTCAAATCCACCAGTGGCTAACACTACTCCGCGCTTAGCGTGCATGTAGTATTGTTTATGGTTACGAGTAATCATAGCGCCACGGATTTCTCCAGTTTGAGCATCCGTTAGCAGATGCTCAGCTCTTGAATTCAACCAGATGTCAATGTTCTCTGCCCGTACCACTACTTCCTTACGAATAACCTTCCATAATTCAGCATCAAAGTCGCGATTATGAACCATGGCGAAGTCGAAGGTATCAGCCCCTTCATACTCAGGATATTCACACAACTGCTTTTTGCGGGCAACGTGATCACCCTCTTGGTAGTCACGGGACCAGATGTAGGGCTCAATGCCAAAGTACTTCTTGAAGTATTCCGGTATCTCGACAAAGCCGTCTAGATACGCCTCCATGGTTTTGGCATCGATGGCAAAGGGTGCAGTCAACTGCTTAAAGTAGGTCTTGATTTTTTCTTGATCGTGTCCCATTGCAACATGTTGGGCTGAATAGCGTGTATTCCCGCCCTCATGTCCGTAGGGTGCTACATCAACTAAGAGTACCTTGGCACCATTATCGGCTGCGAACCGAGCCGCAGTTCCGCCAGCACCACCAAAGCCGAGGACGATGACATCATAGTCACCATTCCACTTAGTTTGCGCATTAACTTCCATTTTATTTTGCTTTTCCTCCTTTGGCCTGTTCGATTGCTTCGTCCACAGCTTCCTTAAAAGCCCTACTGGTAGTGGTTGCACCGCTAACTGCATCAACTTTAGTCGTTTGCTTATCTAACATCGCCTTGGTCAAAACAGGAATTGCCTTACCTCCAAGATAGGGCGTTTCTTTTTGCTGCAGGGTTTCAATGTTGGCAATCTGATCACCGTCCATCGTTACCCGAACCACAATTGGAATATCATTAATGCCATTTTCACTACTACCAATTCCCTGGTTAGCACCGGCCACATACTCCTCCGTGGTGGTCTGTGCCTCTGATTGCAGGTCAGACATTTGGGAAACAGCATTGGCTGCGAATTGCTCTAGCTTTCGCTTGGGCCAAGCAGCATTTTCACCGGCAATCTTACCTGAAATTAGTAAGTCGGCAATGCTGTTAGCACCAATGTACTTGGTTGCAAAAATATCACCCAGCTCACCCGCTTCATAGAGGTGGGGAATTACGTTATTTTCTAAATCAAGCACCTCACACTTTTCGTTGCGGCGGGCTCCGCCGTGAGTGTGTAAAATATTGTGTCTAATGGCAATCGCATAGAACGGGCCGTTGCCAAATGCTCGCATAGTTTCAATCTGGCGGTTTAAGACCAAGTCGCGCTTTTGACCGCTTAAAAAGTTAAAGTCAGCGACCGCTTCACCTAATTTAGGTGCGGCGATCTTTTTAGCTAGCTCGGCAATTGAACCCGCCTTAATTGCATATGACAAGAGTTGCTTGATCTGGTCAGCCTGAGCAGACTCATCGCTGGCCAATTGATCATATTGGCGTTGATCCATAATGATATGGGGGTGATTCTGGTTAGGCAGCATAATCCAGTTACCGTGATTATACTTATAACCATGCCGATCCTCTTCGTCTTCACGGTAGTAGCGTGTTCCATCGTCACCGGCTACAAAGATACTGCCATTAAACAAACTCTTCCAGTTAATCATGTAGGCAAACTTTTCTCTGGGCTGACCTTCATTTAAGGAAAAACCGTGTGAGTCATAGTTAGCCATATGCCACAGGCGGGCCCCAGCTTCAACGGCTAAGTCAATGCCTTTCCCCTTGTTGTAGAGCGTACCAATTGGTGCAAGCGCCCCCTGACCCAAAAAAGTTTGAACCATGTCCTGGTTATTTTCAAAACCACCACAAGACAGGATGACACCATTCTTAGCAGCCACATTTCGGATAATACCCTCATGCTTGATCTGTACGCCAAGAATTGTTTGGGTCTCTGGATCTTGAATCAAGTGCTCAGCGGGACTAGCAAACCAAATATCAATCTGATCTAAGCGCTCATATACTTGCTTGCGCAATAACTTCCAAAAACCTCCATTGTACATACCAGCTGTCATACTTTGCGACCGCATCGTATCAGCATGAGCATATTCGGGATACTCGCCTTGGGGCCGTCTGCCGGTATATTCTGCTTCAATGCCAAAATATTTTTGAGCATACTCCCTCATCTGCAAAACATTATTAACAAAAGCGTCTAAGGCTTTAGGATCATATTTGAACGGATAATAGGTCTGCTGATAATAAGCACGCAAGTCGTCAAAACTGTCGCTCCAGGCGAAAGCACCACCAGCATAACGGGTGTTACCACCCTCCTGTCCTTCTGGTGCTGAATCAATTAACAAAACTTTGGCCCTATTGTCCGCTGCAAATCTTGCGGCAGTGGCGCCAGCACCACCAAAGCCAACCACCACAACATCGTAGATTGCATCCCACTTAAGTGTCGAATTATAAATCAAAATATCTACCTCCACTTTCCTAAATAATTCTTACTATCTGCAATATATCCCCTAAACTTTTCTTAGTCTAATAAATTTTTGCTTACCTAATTTATAAATAAAGTGTGAGAGTTTTTGTAACTCAAAGGATTCTGGTATTTTTTAGGAAATTTAATATAATTAAAAAAGATATACTTATAAATTATTTTTATTTTAGGAAGTTAACATGAACGAAAAAGATCTTTTGTACTTTTGTAAACTAGTCGAAACAGAAAGCTACACTGTTACTGCTTCCGCCTTTGATGTCACTCAACCAACCATTTCGATGGCGGTCAAACGGCTCGCCGAAAAGTTTGGTGACCCGTTAATTCTTCAAAAAAATCGCAAAAGTAAAATCTCGCTAACCGATGCCGGCGACCTCCTCTATCAGAAGGCCAAAATCCTACTGCACGACATTGCCAGTATTAACTACGACGTTAAGCACGCTAGTGATAAAAAAATCCGGATTGCCTTTTCTGGTGAGGCGGGAAGCCTATATATTCCCGACATTATCCAAAAATTTCACCAAGCCGGTATCAATAACCTGCTTGAGACTCACTTAGAAAGGTCTGCCAATGCTTTTTCTGATCTAACTAACGGCGACGTTGATGTGGCTATCTACTCTTGGATGCTCCCCATCAACGATCCCGAATACTTCATTCACAACCTCCAAAAAACCGAGCTAGTAATTATTACTAGCCGGCAAGATCCCTGGAAAGAGATGCATGAAGTCGGAGCTGCCGACTTGCGTAACCGCCAATTTATTGCCCGCAACCGGGGCTTTTTAACTAGAGAATGCCTAGAACGAGAAGCAAAATTGGGTGCATTCACACCCAATGTGATCTATACCGCTTCTTCAATGAAGTTAATGATCGATCTCGTGAAGCGCAACGTGGGCATTGCATTGGCAATGGAAAGTAGTCTCACTGACTTAACCGGACTCCACATTATCCGGTTAAAGGCGGGACAAAAAATTTGGGCCTACATGCAAATTGCAATGCGAAAAAGCTTTATTCCTAATAAGTATCAACGCCAAGGAATCGACATTTTACGCCACTTTAAACCCTAAAAACTGACTCAGCTTTTGTTTTTTTCGCAAAAAAAGGCCCCATAGTTGAACTACAACCATGGGGTCTTTTTAAATACTTTAAGCTAAAACTGTAAATAATAAGCCGGCAATCGTGCCACCAGCAAGTGGAGCAACGATGGGAACCCAGCTGTAAGCCCAATCTGAATCACCCTTATTAGCGATTGGCATAAATTGGTGAGCCAGTCTTGGCCCCAAGTCACGAGCGGGGTTCATTGCAGCACCAGTCGGTCCGCCTAATGATAGCAGTACGGCCGCAATCAAAAACCCAGCGAGGAGTGGATTCAGTCCGGGGGCAAAAGGCGTCTTGCTCATCGCCAACAGACCATAAACCAAGACAAAAGTCGCCATTAACTCCGTAACAAAGTTCCACAAATAATTTCTGATTGCTGGGACAGTGGCAAAAGTGCCTAAAATCGCGCTTTGGTCATCGGTTTCCGCCCAGTGTGGGTAATAGGTCAACCAAACTAGGATGCCGCCAACAAAGCCACCGGCAACTTGCGCAAGCATGTATGGCAAAACTGCTGACCACGCCGTCTTATGTGCAATTGCCATGCCCAACGTTACTGCTGGGTTGAAATGACCCGGAGACAACCAGCTAACACAGTACACCCCAAAGGTCACGGCAAAGCCCCAACCTAAGGAAATGACAATCCAGCCACTAGCTTTGGCCTTCGACTTGTTCAAGTTGACACTGGCACAGGCGCCGTCGCCAAGTAATATTAGAATAATGGTGCCGAAGAACTCGCCCACTAATTGCATTGTTAAACTATTGTTCATTTTCTATTCTCCTACTTCGATTATCAAGTTGTATAGTAGACTCTTAAAATAACTTCAGTAGTAAACTATTCCCAATTCGAATATACAACTATTCTAGTTCAGTGTAAACCATTTCTTGACTTTCACGAAAAATAGCTCTTACTCACAAGAGCAAGAGCTATTTTTAATTATAGTACTATTTATTTAGTTCTTTACCACTTTTATGGTCTAAAGCTGACCACTTAATAAAGTCCTTACTTGTAAAGCCCACCAACTTAAGGCCGCGCACCGTCTTGGTCTTGTGAACTAGCAAAGTCTTGCCCTTTGGTACGTAGTAGCCAGTTCTAAGTTTACCCTTGCTGGTATATACGTCTGCCCTTTTCTTTACCTTATAACTGACCGCTTTAAATACTTTAACGTTCTTAGCCTCAACGTATTGGGCCTTGGTCTGTTTGCTACTAGAATTGGGGTTGAGAAAT